>JBMCSP010000019.1:0-9485 GCA_048624455.1 Nanobdellota archaeon | reverse complement strand
CTCTTTTCACCGTTTTTCAAGACATCAAAGAGCACGATGACAACAGGGATCTTCTTGGCCATATCCTTGATATCATATTTGCGCCTGATGCGCTGCGAGATGTGCTGGAACGGCAAAAACGAGCCGTTCTCAGCGGTGCCGAGAACCTCCGAATCAAGGACGCAGGCTTTTGCAGTGATATGCTTCCTGACCCTTTCGACAACATCAGGAAACTGTGCAGTGACATTCTCAAGACGCCTGGTGAACAGCTTCACATCATCTCCATCCTTGTGGATCTGCACCCTGAAACCATCGTACTTGTATTCGAGGAACGCGGGCTTGTCCACAACTGAAAAACCATCCTCGATGTCCTTCGCTTTTGGGAAAAGCATCGGGTTGACCGGTTTGAATATTTCCAAAGATAGTGCTTTGAGACCTTCTTCTCCCTTTTCCTCGAGCGTCTCAACGACTTTCGCGAAATCGTTCGTCAGGTCATAGGCTTGCTGAACAATATCGGCTTTCTCCTGGTACTTTTCTCTTTTTTCGTCTTTACACTGGCTTTCCTCTTTGAAATAGTGCAAGACGATACCGTCGCGCAGCGTTCCCTGAGAAGCACCGACGCGAAGATCTCCAAGAACGGTCCTGACGATATATTTTGCCTCATCGGGTTCGGCAGATGTAAGAATCTCAGCGATGAGCTGCATCTTCTTGTTGACCGTTCCCTGGCCTTCGAGGGTCGCGAGCTTGACAAGGTTGTCGTAGACCTTTGCTACGGTCAGCTGGGCAGAAAATAGTGTTGACTGCTTCTTTCGTCCGATGAGGTTCTCTGCGGTATTGCCTAAATCGCCTGTCTTCTTCCATTCCTTCTCGATCTCATCGATCGTCATCCCTGTAGCGGTCGAAAGCGCTTTCAGGACGAGTTTTGAGGCCACTCCGAGCTTTCGCTCATCCCAGTCGGGAAAGACAGTCCCTTTAAGCAAGAGCACAACTTTGCTTAAGCTCTCAGCATCTGACTTATCAAGAAGTTCTGCGATGAAACCGGTTTTTTCCAGCCGTTTTGTTGTTGACTCGATCCTGCTGTAATACTCGACAAGCGTCTTATAGTCCATAAGAAAGCAGAGGTCTAGGGATTATAAAAACCTATCCGAAACCATCCTAAGATTTATATAGAGAACCCCCATAATCCTCTTTCATGGACGTCAGAGAGGCGATCAAGACCAGAAGATCTGTCAAGAAATATCTTGACAAGGCCGTCCCTGATAATATCATCGGAAGCATTGTCGAGGCAGGAAGCCTAGCTCCTTCTGCAGGGAACAAGCAGCCGTGGAAGTTCATCGTGATCAAGGATCCTGACACTCGGGAGAATGTGGCACGGCACTGCAAAGAGCAGTACTGGATGACCAAAGCTCCTGTCCATATAGCTGTGGTCTCTGATGAGAGCATGATGGAGAAATTCTATGGTAAACGTGCAGGCTTCTATTCGGTCCAGAGCTGCTCAGCAGCTGCAGAGAATATGCTTATCATGGCGCACGGCCAAGGTCTTGGGGCATGCTGGGTCTCCGGATTTGATGATATGGAGCTTGCCAATGATCTCGGCCTTCCTTCCGGATCACGCGTCCAGGTCGTCATGACGCTGGGCTATCCGACAAAAGAGATCCGCAGGAAGACGACACGACCGCTGAATGAGGTCTTGTATCTTGGCTCCTATGGAGGAAAGATAGCCACTCTTGCGCCGTTCATCTATGACTGGAGCACCATCGTCTCAGATCATGTAGAGGTTGTCAAGAAGGATCTTGAGAAAGTCCTTTCCAAAGAGTTCTCTGATTACCTCAAGAAGACCAAGACAAACATTTCAAAGCTTGCCAAGAAGATCGTCGATGACTTGCGACGGCAGCATTGAGTCGGTCTGTTCTCTGCTTCATTACTATTGAATATAGTGCTCGCTGTTCTTGTGCGATGATGTTGTTGCTATGCCGAGAACTAGATGCTGAAAATCCTAAAAAGAAAAAAAATCTTCACCACGCGCGAACGCGTGATGAAGACCAAACATAGTCGCCTTCATCATACATCGGGGGTGGTAATAAATGAAGGCAAGAAAACTCGTATGAGTGTGAGTCTTCTGATGCGTGAAAATGATCGTAAGATTACCTTACGATCTCAATGCCGAGCTCGTCGCTCATCTGGATCTCTTCTCTGGAAGGCTTCTTATAATCGACCTTACCGAGAATCCAAGGTGACTTGACGCCGGTGACGATGGTCATGACGGTCAGTTTTCCTTTCATCTCGTCGCTTACGCGGGCTCCCCAGATGACATTTGCGTCCTGGTCCATAGATTCTGTGACTAGTTCACCGATCTTGTTGATCTCATCAAGCGTGAGATCGGTTCCGCCGGAAATCTGGATGATGGCACCCGTAGCTCCGCTGTAGCTGATGTCAAGAAGCGGATTGGATAATGCTCCCTTGACAGCTTCGTCAACTCTGTTGTTCGTATCGGATGCGCCGACACCGATCGCTGCGACGCCGCCTTCGGTCATGATTGCCTTGACATCAGCGAAGTCAAGATTGACCAGTGACGGGATTGCGATAGTCTCGACGATACCCTTGATCATTGTGGCGATAAGCTCGTTAGCGACTGCGAAAGCCTGCTGGACAGGAAGATTGCCTGCTATGCTGACCAGCCTGTTGTTGTCGATCACGATGACCGTATCGCAGACTTGTCTGAGCTGCTTGAGACCAAACTCAGCCTTGTCGACTCGAGCCCTCTCGATCTTAAAAGGCATGGTGACGGTACCGATAACGATCGCGCCGGATTCTTTACCTACTTGTGCGACGACAGGACAGGCTCCAGTACCGGTACCTCCTCCCATACCTCCACAAACGAAGATCATGTCGGAACCACGAAGGCTTTCCTTGACCTGCTGCATGCTTTCCTGTGCTGCTTCAGCACCTTTCTCAGCATAACCGCCACAGCCAAGCCCTCGTGTAACCTCTTTTCCCAGAAGGAATTTCTTGTCAGCTTCTGTGATATTCAGATGCTGCATATCAGTATTCGTTGCAATAATTGTTGCTCCCCTGAGTCCTTTCTTGTATAGCCAGTTGACCATGTTGTTGCCAGCGCCACCAACGCCGATGACTTTGATGTTAGCCTGACCAACTTCCATATCTTGAGACTCTTCTGCTCGTGCTTGTTTGTCAATAACAAAATCCATTTGCCTGTCCCCTCTTTTCTTTGTACATGAACACAAACGAATGATGCAGCTACCGCTAGTCTTCAACGTATGTGAAGAACCATGATAACCAGCAACACTCTCCTACGCGGTATTAAACCTGAATTTCTTTATAAATTAAGAGTCACACTCATATATAAATGTTTCGGTTGTCTTTTTTTACAGAATCTTGTCTTGAGTTTCATACGCTTTTAGGTCCTTGAATTCGGGTAGTACAGAGCTTTTCATATTCTCTATATATATTAGGTAGAAATTTTTGGAAGGAATTATCTGGTCGGCCAGGAAGACTTAACGATCTTTATTAGTTTTCCAATATTCCTTTATTCGTGCTTTACAGCTCTCATTCTCAAAGTTGAAATTATACTCTATTTTTGGAATAAGATTTCAGAAATGATAATGTTTAAATATGAGCCCTTCATTGGAGATACTGATGAAAGAACTTGATTTTCTCGAGTCATTATTTGACAAAAAACTGGTCAGCATCCTGCGGATCTTTTTTCAGTTCGGGACCAAGAAATTTTATCTCAAAGAGGTCTCAGACATGTGCGGCGTCAGTATGGCGACGACTCACAGGATCCTTACAAAACTGGTCAGGCTCGGCATCCTCGAAGAGATCAAGATCAGCAAATTCAAGGTCTACCAGCTGGCGAAAAACGAGAAGACTGAGTTCCTCGCGAGCTTCATCAAAGGTTCTGTCAAGATCCTGGATATCTTTATCGATCAGATCAAAGACGACTCTGCTATCGAATCCATCATCCTTGTCGGGAAAGAGTCAGATACCAAGGCCAATCTTCTCATCATCGGTGAAGGCGTCGATACCGAGAAAGTCAAACAGGCCGTATCTGATCTCAAGGAGCAGTACAACTACAAGATCACCTATATCACAATGCCGCGCGAGCAGTATGAACAGATGTCTGCCATGGGCCTGTATCCGGGCACCAAGAAGACATTGTATGAACGCTCATAGCCGTCCCCTCGGCTATATCTTTGGGGCGGGGTCATTTGGCCCTGCCTTTTTTCTTTTTTAGAATGTGTGCAAAGGGTAAAGGATATGTCCCTGCTGGGATTCGAACCCAGGTCACAGGCTCCGCAAGCCCGTATGATGTCCAGGCTACACTACAGGGACGTTTGTAGTAAGCAGGATCAGAAAGAAAAGGCTCCTTTTTATTAATCTAACGTCTGAGAACTCAGTTGAACCATTGTCTGCCGTCCTTCTCGATGAGCTTTTCAGCTTCAAGAGGAGCTTTCCCGTCCTTATGGACGGCAATCTTTTTTGCTGCAAGGAGCGGCGCGACAATCTTCCAGGACTCATTGATCTCCTCTTCACGCGGAAAGAGGGTCTTGTCTCCTGCAAGAATCTTTTCAAGGATCTTCTCATAAGCTTCCGGCGTGTTGACCTTGAAGGTGTTTGCATGGTTGAAATTAAGCTTGACAGACTCTGATCTCCAGGTCTCAGAGGGTTTTTTCATGTTCAGAAGGAGGTCGATGCTCATCTCGGGCTGGATCGTGATGACCATGGCATTGTCGTCGATATGGCCTTTCCGCTCTGTCTTGGTCTTGAAATTCTTGAACTTGACATAGATGCTTGAGCACTTGCAGTGCTGCTTCTTGCCTGTCTTGACATAGATAGGGACACCTGAGAACTCGAAATTATCCACATAGAGCTTCAGGGCTGCAAATGTCGGTGTGTTGACCTCGTGGTCGGCATCCTTGCCGAGCCCATCATATTTTCCGAGTACAAACTCATCGACAGCCCGTATCGACTTGAGGACCTTGATCTTCTCTTCAGAAATCTCTTCTGCGCTGAATTCAGCAGGTTCAGCCATCGTCAGATGGGTGATGATCTGCAGGATGTGGTTTTGGACCATGTCCCGTACGACACCGATCTTCTCATAGAAACCCAGGCGCTGGTCGACGCCGGCAGTCTCGTTGATGATGATCTGGATGTGGTCGATATAATCCTTATTCCAGATGCCCTGGATGATATCGTTGTAGAAGCGCATGACAAGCAGGTTTTGGACGAATTCCTTGCCGAGGTAATGATCGACGCGGTATATCTCCTCATCGCTGAATTCCTTGTTCAGGATGGCGTTGTACTTCTCGGATGATGCAAGATCGAAACCGAACGGCTTTTCAAGGACGATCTTCTTTTGGATCTTTTGGCCAAGCAGGTCGTCGATCTGCTTGATGTTTCCGACGGCTGTATCATAGAACTCAGGGAGGAGAGCAAGGTAATAGGTGACCTCGGTCTTCTCTTTTCCTGCGACAGCCTTGATCGCATCGGCAATCTTGTGATTATCATCAGGCTTAGTCATGTCGTAATGGATGTAGGAGATCCTCTCAAGGAATGCTTTTTTTTGATGCTCGTCTTTGACCATCTTTTTGATATATTCATCCCGCTCTGCGTACCGTCTGCCGAGGGCGATCACATGGAAATCGTAGTCTTTCTGGCAGAGCTCAAAATAGGCTGGAAGAAGCTTGTTCTTCGCAAGATCCCCTGTCCCTCCGAATTGTACGATGATCTGTTTCATAGTTTCACGTCTTGGTCGGTGATGAGGTGGAGTTCCTCATAATCCTCAAAATATGCTGCCGGGCAGTCATGATAATCTTCTTCGAGGAAACCCTGGAGCGCCTCTTTCTTTGCATCGCCTAAAAACAACAGGACGATAGTCGCATCTCTGTTGCAGGCTGAAAATGTGAGACTGATCCGCTTTGCTGGCGGTTTTGGTGAATCGGTGACAAGCACCGCTCTCTCCTCAGCATCAAGCTCATCATGACCAGGGAAGAGCGATGCGATGTGGCCATCCTCTCCTGCCCCGAAGATAAGCAGGTCAAACCGCTCAGGGAGCTGTTCTTTGTATGCTGCAAGGGTTGCAGCGTCATCGTCCTTGATCTGCGGAAAATGGACCTGTTCTTCACCGATCCGTCCGTCCTTCACCAGCTCATCAAGAAGATGTTTTTGTATGGTCCCTGCATTCTTCTCTCCTTCAAGCCGTTCGTCGACGAGATAGAGATGCAATCGCTTCAGCAGGTTGTCTCCAAGATCCTTCCAGGCCTCGATGATCGGGATGATGCTTCGTCCGCCCGGAAGTCCTATATGGATATTTCCCTCTTTTTCTGTCGATTCAAGGAGCATCTTGACAAGAAGCCCCGCTTCCTCTTTATGCTGTATCTTGTAGGTCTTCATCGTATCTCAATGGTCTTTGTCTTGTCTATGCGTTGTAATGCGTGGATGCAGTCGTCCCGCCATGGCCGGTCCAGTTGGTGTGGAACACTTCGCCGCGCGGCTTGTCTGTCCGCTCATAGGTGTGCGCTCCGAAGAAGTCGCGCTGCGCCTGGATCAAATTAGCAGGAAGACGTCCTGCCCGGTAGCCGTCAAAGTAGGCAAGCGCTGCCGACAATGATGGCGCAGGGACGCCTTTGCTGATCGCATACTGCAGGACTTTCCTGAGGGCTTTTTGCCGCTTCTCGATCTGTTCCTTGAAGAACGGATCAAGCATAAGATTGACAAGTTTATGATCCTTCGTGAATGCATTGGTGATATCATTGAGGAATGCAGATCTGATGATGCATCCTGCCCTCCAGATAGCAGCGACCTCTCCGTAGTTGATATCCCATCCGTAGTTCTCCGATGCAGCCCTGATGAGTGAGAATCCTTGTGCATAGGAGATGATCTTTGCCGCATAGAGCGCATCTTTCAGGTCATCTTCAGTGATCGCCGGACCGTCTATCGCTGCACCGTTGAGATTCCTGCTGGCTTCGAGCCTTTCCTCCTTGAGAGAAGAGAGAAAACGCGCGAAGACCGCTTCAGTGATCAGCGTCAATGGGATGCCGTCTTCAAGGGATTGGACAGCTGTCCATTTTCCTGTCCCTTTCTGGCCTGCGGAATCAAGGATCTTGTCGATGACATGGCCTTCTCCTTCTTCGTCTTTTTTCTTGAATATCTGGCTGGTGATGTCGATGAGATAGCTGTCAAGCTCAGAACTGTTCCACTTGCCAAAGATCTCTCCTAATTCTTCATTCGTCTTTCCCTTGCTCTGCAGGATGTGGTAAGCTTCTGCGATGAGCTCCATGTCTCCATATTCGATGCCGTTATGGACCATCTTGACGAAATGTCCTGCACCTCCCTTGCCGATCCAGGATGCGCAGGGTTTTCCTTCTGCCTGCGCTGCAACTTTTTCAAAGATATCCTGCACATGCTCCCATGCTTCCGGTGATCCTCCTGGCATCATGGACGGGCCTTTCAATGCTCCTTCCTCGCCGCCGGAGACGCCGGTGCCGATATAGAACAGTCCTTTCTCTTCAAGCTCTTTGTGCCTACGCTCGGTATCGTGATAGTTGGAATTGCCGCCGTCGATAAGGATATCTCCCTTTTCGAGCAGAGGTGCCAGCTGGCCGATGACCTTGTCGACAGCATCTCCTGCCTTGACCATGAGCATGATCTTTCTGGGTTTTGCCAGAGAATCAATGAGTTCCTCGGGAGAATGCGTCCCGATGATGTTCTTTCCTTTCGCCCGTCCGTCAATGAAATCATCTACTTTTGATGTTGTCCGATTATAGACAGAAACCCTAAATCCCTTGCTCTCCATGTTCAGGATGAGATTCTCCCCCATGACAGCAAGACCTATGACTCCTATATCAGCTTTCATGCGACCACCTGTGAGACGAGAGAGAAAGAGATTATATAAATCGTTCGTTCGACCGCTCGCAAGTGATATTTTTCGGCAGTACTGAGGTCTATATTTCCGAGTTCTCAGGCTTCTCCGCCTTCTGCGGGCCTGCTGCGATGACGTCATCGATCCTCAAAATGAGGACTGCGACCTCTGAGGCGGATGAGACTGCCTGTGTCTTGATCTTGAGCGGCTCGACAACACCTTCATCGAGCGAGTCCATGAGCTTTCCGGTAAAGACATCGATCCCTGCCCACTGGTTTCCCCGGTCATGCGCTGCCTTCATCTCGACGATGATGTCGATAGGATCAAGTCCTGCGTTCTCCGCAAGCGTCTTCGGGATGATCTCGACCGCTTCAGCGAACGCCTTGACCGACAGCTGCTCTCGTCCGGAGAGACTTTCTGCATACTTGAGCAGATGGCGTGAGAGCTCGATCTCAGGAGCTCCCGCCCCTCCGACAATCTTTCCGTTCTTCAGCGATGCTGCAAGATCTCCTACAGCATCATCAAGGGCTCTCCTGACCTCGTCGATGACATGCTCTGTGCTGCCTCTGACAAGGATGGTGACTGATTTTGCAGAAGGGCATTCTCTGACGTATATCATGGGCTCTTCGCCGACCTTCTTCTCCTCGATGATTCCTGCTTGTCCAAGGTACTGCGGTTCAAGGTCATCAAGGTTCGTGACGATGCGTGCTCCGGTAGCCCGTGCAAGCCTGTTGAGGTCGCTCTTCTTGACGCGTCGTACAGCAAAGATCCCTTCTTTTGCAAGATAGTGCTGTGCGACATCGTCGATGCCTTTCTGGCAGAAGACTGCGCTCGCACCTGATGCTTTTATCCTTTGTACCATCTTCTTGAGCATGTTCTCTTCCATGTCAAGGAAGGCCTGCATCTGGTCGGGCTGCGTGATCTGGATCTTTGCTTCGGTCTCGGTGTCCTTGATCTCGAGAGCTGAATCTATAAGTGCTACTCGCGCATCCTCAACGGTCTTTGGCATGGATGCATTGACACGCTCTTTATCGAGGACGATGCCTGTGACCAGCTCAGAATCCTCAATCGAGCTTCCTATGCGCGTCTCTATCTTGATATCGTCAAGATCGACAAGAAATTCTCTGGGTGATTTCTCTTCTCCGACAGCAAGCACCGCATCGATGATGATATCGCTGAGGATGTCTTTTGCGTTCTCAGCGCCTTTGCCGGTCATCGCTGTGCTGGCGATGCCTTTGAGCATGGTGCGATCATCTTTGGTGCAGGGTTCAGCGAGATTATTCAGGATGAGCTGCGCCCTCTCCGCTGCGAGGCGATAGCCTTTCGTGATGATGGTCGGGTGGATCTTCTGCTCGATGAGCTCTTCTGCTTTCTTGAGAAGCTCTCCTGCAAGGACCACCGCGGTCGTCGTCCCGTCGCCGACCTCGTCTTCTTGGGTCTTTGCGATCTCGACGATCATCTTTGCTGCAGGATGCTCGATATTCATCTCTTCAAGGATCGTAACGCCGTCGTTTGTGACGATGACCTCGCCCATCTCATCGACGAGCATCTTGTCCATGCCTTTCGGTCCGAGCGTCGTCCTGACCGTCTCGGCGACGATCTTTGCCGCCATGATATTGTTTGA
>JBMCSP010000018.1:0-9619 GCA_048624455.1 Nanobdellota archaeon | reverse complement strand
TAGAACAGCTGCTCCTTGTCAAGCTGTCCTATAGTCGATCCGTGGCTACATTTGACATCATGATTATGGATTTCCAGATTAGGGATGGCGTCTGCTTCAGCAGTGTCGGACAAGAGAAGGGCGCTCTGCGTCTCATAGCCGTTTGATGTGAACGCATTCTCTCTGATGCAGACGTTTCCCGTGGCAAGAGCCTTTGCCTTATCGGCAATCACACCCTTCGTCACGATGTCTGACGTCGTGTTCGGTGCATGATGACGTGACTGCGTATGGATATTATGCTTTTGCTTCCCCGTCGTGAGATAGAGCACTTTCATGTTGGAATCTGCTCCCTCGCCGGCAAGCTCTGCATAGAAATCTGATTTTGCGTATGCGCCGCCGATGCAGATCTCCGTCGTGTTGACAGCAGCATCCTTGTCAGCGATGATGACATTCCGCTCTGTAGCTACTGTCGAACCGTCATATCCCTGCACGATGATCGTATCAATATGGGCGCCATCCTGTGCAAGGATGCACGTCCGTGTACTTATATACTTACTATCCTCAGTCGATGAATACTTGCTATCCTCAATCGATGATGCCTTCCTGTTTATCACAAGCTGGGCCTTCGTGTTCTTGCCGCCGATGATGAAGAGTGTCGAGAAGATGGTCTCGCTGCCTGAATCAAGAGTTATCTTGACCGGAGTGTCAAAAACAGCATTGTCGGGAAGCTTCACGATCGTAGCATGATTGAGGAAGGCGTCGTGGAGAGCGTCAAGCCCATCCTTTGCATGATAGCCGTCAAAGCGCGCAACCAGTGTTGTAAAAAGTTCTTCTGACAATCCAGCGATCCCAGGGGTGACTTCTATGGCCTCTCGTTTATCAGAGGAGACATCCACAGAAACCTCTGGGTTTTTTGGGATTGCACTCAGCGAGAATGCAGGGAGCCGCATATTGACGAATGAAGAGTATCTGAATGACGGGAATTCGAAGGCATCGCCAAGCTCATCCCGGGCTTTCTGTCGATATGCTGCAATAATGTCCGGCTCATCATGGTCGAAGAATGACGAGAATTGTTTCATGTCAAGCATCATCCGAGCGACCCCTCCATCTCAAGCTCTATCAGCTTGTTAAGCTCCATAGCATACTCAAGCGGGAGCTGCTTGACGACCGGCTCTATGAAGCCTGAGACAATCATCTGTGTCGCTGTCTGCTCATCAAGACCGCGGCTCATGAGATAAAATATCTGATCCTCGCTGATCTTTCCGACCGTCGCCTCGTGGGCGATGTCAGCGCCGTTGTTCTGGATGTTCATCGTCGGATAGGTATTCGACTGTGACTTATTGTCCATCATAAGCGCATCGCAGTTGACGCTCGACTTGGCGTTCTTTGCAGTCTTTGCGACACTGAGAAGTCCTCGGTATGTCGCGATGCCGCCGTTCTTGCTGATGGATTTTGAGACGATAGTTGAACTTGTGTTCTTGCCGCGGTGGATGACTTTCGATCCGGTATCCTGATTCTGCCCTTCGTTCGCGAATGCTATACCGATAGAATCAGATTTTGAGCGATCACCCTGAAGGATCGAGCAGGGATAGAGCATCGTGACGCCGGAGCCCAGATTGCCGTTGATCCACTCCATGACCCCATCATCATGGACCGATGCAACTTTAGTATTAAGATTGAATGTATTCCTGCTCCAGTTCTCTATGCTTGTATAGCGAGCACGTGCAGCGTTCTTGACGATGACTTCGACGCAGCCTGCATGGATGGAACTGCTGTTGTACTGCGGTGCAGAGCATCCTTCTATATAATGGCATTCCGCGCCCTCATCGATGATGATGAGCGTGTGCTCGAACTGACCGCCTTTCTTTGCGTTCATCCGGAAATAGGCCTGCAGCGGTTTCGTCAGCTTGACTCCTTTTGGCACATAGATGAATGTTCCGCCGCTCCAGACTGCGGCATGCAGTGCGGCAAACTTATGCAGATGAGGAGAGACGCATTCGTTCATGAAATGCTTCTTGACCAGGCCGGGGTGTTGCTGGAGCGCCTCATCCATATCAAGAAAGATGACACCCTGATCTGCGAACTCTTTGAGCAGATTATGATAGACGACATCAGAGTCATACTGGGCACCGACACCGCCAAGAGCATTCTTCTCTGCTTCAGGGATGCCGAGCCTATCATAGGTCTTTTTGATGGACTCAGGAACCTCGTCCCATGTACGCGAATTTCGCTGGGCATCAGGCCTGACAAAGAAATGGATATCGTCAAGATTCAGCCGGTCAAGGCTTGGACCAAAGGTGGGCATGGGCTTCTTCAGAAAAATATCATAAGCCTCAAGACGTTTCTGCAGCATCCATTCAGGCTCGTTCTTCTGCTTAGAGATCTCTCTGATGACGTCTTCTGAAAGTCCTTCAGGAGATTTATAGATAGTCTTCTCATCGTCTGCGGTATCATACACAGAACGATTGACAGCAAATTCACCCATATCGAGTGCCTGGTCAGCCATGGTGATCACGCTCGTTGCTTCAATTCTTCACGCTTGATGTAGGCAGAACAGTTCCTGCAGTTCTCCTGCGCGTGGTTATCGACAAGATCAAGAATCGGAAGGATGAATTCATAGTTCAGCGAGTAGTATCGCTCTCTTCCTCTCTGCTCGACAGTGACGATATTACAGTCATGCATCCTCCTGAGATTGTGGGAGATGGCACTCTGCTCTCTGCCTGTCTTCTCGGTGATGCTCTTGACGTTCAACGGCCCATTCTTGAGAAGCAGGATGATCTGGATATTGACCCTGTTCGCGAGATTGGTGAAAAAATGGTCGTATGGTTCGCAATTCATATGAAATAAGATTCATCATCACTTTATAAATTTTTGTGCAATCCAGACGATAGTAACGCAAGAGAATGCAGACAGTTATTTATCGACGAGAATAACAAGAAGGTAATAAACTTATCGGAGCTAGCGAAACAGCATCTGTTTGACTCCGATGCCTTTGATGGCTTTCAGCTCTTTCTTCAGATCTGCAAAGATGTCTTCTTTTACATTCACCAAGATGACACCGTTAGGCATCTCATCGGCCGTATCATGGAGTCCCAGACGGGTGCTTATACCGCTGCCGTACTTGGTGAGGACCTTTTGGATCTGGTCTGCGTGCTGGAGCCGGTCAGTTGCATGGATACCAAGAATATTGTATGATGCCATGCTACTTCCCATGGCCGACTGCTTTATTAATATTGCGAAAACACGATGCAAAACTCAGTGATGCTAGGTCACGCAGGAACTTTCTGTGTTCTCTTTTTATCAAACTCTTCCCATCGCGGAGCAAGGATGTGCTCCATGAAATAATCATCAGCACGGGATTCCCTGAACAGCCTCCATATCTCATCACTGTCCGTGACGACCGTGATCTTCTGCGGAGGAACAGATTCATGCAATGCAAAGATCTGAGGACCCGCGCCAGGACGGCGCCTGAAATCCTCTACAGTCTTTCCGGTAAACTTCACCAGAACACGTCTTTTGCCGTTGAGAGGCCTGCTGAACTGATCGACAAGGTCTTTGAGATCCTTTTCGTATCGAAACATGCGAGGGTCCCATCCGATGACGACCTCACGGGCACCATTTCCTGAAGGCACACAGCCGGCCGGTTTTCGTTTGCCCTCAGGTTCTACGCAGAAGAACGGGACAAACGCATATAAGGCTTTCAGCCGATACTTGCGCGGGAGGAAACCAGGCCTGATCTCATTGTCAAGGTCTGCGTCCGCAAGGTTATGGATATATTCTATCTCCTTATACAGGCCCTGATCGGTTTTGATGATCTTGGCCAGGTCTGCTTCAAGCTTGGTCGGATTGAACGTGGCATCATCCTGGACAAGTCCTACCTTGAACCCAAGATCTCCCTGGAGCTCATTCACCAAGAATCTGATCTCATCGTCGAGAGCCTTGAGCGTCGAGAGATGCGAGAAGAGCTTTTCTTTCGCTGTATCAGAGAGCGATGAGTCGACATACTCGACAAAATGATCAATACGCCGCCTAAGCCCCTTCGCTACCTTGCGCTCGCCACGGATGATATGCCCGATAAGCTTGAGCGTCTTTTCCTTTGCCTTGACATCGCTGCTCTCTCCATAACGCTTCAAAAGGCGCTGGAGGCGGATGAGGTCATGATACTGGCGCATGATGGATTTCTCTGCCTTGTGTTCATCTTTTGAAAGCTCTCTGCCAGACATGCATAGACTTCAGCAGAAATGGTTTAAATATTTTTATGAAGGGAAAAAGCACAAAAATGACTGAGGTCTAAGAACCCTAGATGCAAAAGACAATCAATCCACCGTGTTCTCCATCTCCGCAGTCCTTGTCATCCTGTTCGTCATCAGAGGGATTGCATTTACCTTCCCGTTCGAGCAGGTCATGGACGCTGTCCATGATGCCATCAACAAGTACCTCGGCCGGTTTCTCATCCTCTGCGCCACCATCTTTCTTGTCTTCTCGCTCTATCTTGCCATGAGCAGGTTCAGAAACTATCGCCTGACACCTGACAACTCAAAACCCCTGTACAGCTTCTTCACCTGGATCGCTATGCTGTTCAGTGCAGGCATGGGCATCAGGCTCCTTGTTCTATGGTGTGGCTGAACCGATGATACACTACTCAAATCCGCATAGACGAAGGACAGTACGTTTTGGACCAAGAAGGGCAAGGAATTCTCAAAGAAGAGAGCGAACATCATGAAGAGATCCATCAAGACCCTCGAAGCAGAGTATTGACGAACACATCAAGAGTAGCTTTATATACTATCTTCTCCCAATACTTTCCATGAAAGTTTTGATACTCATCGATGGAGATAATTTCAGGAATACGGTCTATCGGACCGCACGAGCACGCAACCAGTACAGGAGCATGAGATGGGACAAAGTCTCTGAATTCGTCATGAGCCATCTGGCACGCAGCAAGTACTACAAGAACGAGAGACTGACGCTCACCAGAACATATTATTATACCGGTGTCTATACCGACAGGCTCATCTCCCGCATGGAGCACGCGCTCAAGCACACGAGAAATGGCAAGCAGAAGAAAGAGATGCAGTCCACGCTCGAGACAGCGAAGAAAAGCATGAAAGAGCATCAGTCGTTCACCTCCAAAGCAGCGAAGTATGATTTCTTTGAGATCAGGGAGAAAGAGCTCCATTTCAACCCAAACAACTACACGGTCTATCAGAAGGGCGTCGATGTCCAGCTGGCAGTCGATCTTGTCGAACTGTCCTACAAGGACACGTTTGACATCGTCGTGGTCGTCTCGGGAGATATAGACCTCTTGGAATCGGTCAGGACAGCGAAGAACAGAGGAAAGCACGTCGTCATCTTCAACGCCGAAGGAGCGACATCCGAGGAGATGATCAAGGAGACCGACCTGTTCATCGATATCAGCAGATTCACCGACCTGCAGCTTGACAAGTTCTCGAAGAAAAGCTGAGGGTCATTCTTTGAGATAAGGAAATTCATGCTCAAGGATAGAAAGGGTTTTTTTGACGATACTGTGTTCATACTGCTTCTGACGAAGCTCAGAGACAAGTTCAGCATACGGTTCATCATGAAGATGCGGATGCTCTTCTTTCAGGCAGAGTTTCATTTCTGAGAGTTCTATACCGGCGCGCATCGCCCCTTCAGATGCGCAGAGGCTTCGATATATCTCTTTCTCAGGAGGCATGCCGGCCGGCATCGACGCGATCGGCTTGTTAAGATAGGGTTCAAGGACTTCAGAAAGAGTCACTTCGACAGGATCATCAAAGACCCTGCGTTTCGTCAGGAATGTCCGCCGATCGGGCATGCGTCTGCCGACAATAGGATCATGAAGCCGACGTACGACTCTTGCGATATTTTCCCCGGTATGTTCCATAGATAATAAGAATACACCTGCCCAATATAAATATTTTGACAGCCACCACAGAACAGCGCAGTTCATTTCTTCCTGATATCTTTCTTGTACACGATCGTCCTGTACGGGAACGGGATCTCGATACCTTCTTTGTCGAAACATTCCTTGATCGATTTGTTCAGGTCTGTTCCCATGCGGAATGCTGCACCAGGATCCTTGGCCCAGACCCAAGCACGGAGATTGACTGACGAGTCGCCGAAACCAAGCACCCTGACGACAACAGGAGGAAGACCACCTTTCTTTTCCTCTGCCGTCCGATTATCGAGGAACTCAGGATGCTTCATCGCTTCGTCGCGCATGATCTTCATGGCCTTGTCGATAGATGAGTCATAGCTGATGCTTATCTCGACATGCCGGCAGGTTTTCTCTTCAGTCATGTTGAAGTTCTCGATCGTCTCCTCGCTGATCTTTGAGTTCGGGATGACAAAGCGCCTGTTCTCAAAATTCCTGATGACCGTATGGCGAAGCGTGATATCTTCAACGACACCGATATTGTTTGAGAACTTGATCGTGTCTCCCACCTTGAATGGCTTGAAGATGGCGATGAAGATGCCGCTGATGATGTTGGAGAATGCCTGCTGGGCAGCAAAACCCAGGATGACAGCAAGGACTCCTGCGCTTGCAAAGAGCGATATCGCGACAGTCTTTAGCGAGGGAATGAACGACATCGCGATACCGATGCCTGCAAGATAGACAACGATAGACACAAGATATTTCATAAAGATATAATGAGAAGGATCGACCTTGAGGATCTTAGAGCTCTTGTCAAATGATTTCTTTACCAGATACCTGAGCACATGCTCAACGATCACAGTAAGTCCAAAGATGATGATGAACTTCACTGCTGAAGGCAGTTCTGCAATCGCCATCATGATGCTGTTGATGTCCATGAATACTATGAAAGGATTATTGATATTTAAACATTGACCTCGCGAAGTTTTTTATACCACTGAGAGAACAACATGGTATGCCAGTGAAGAAAAAGCAATGGTATGTCTACATCCTTGAGTGCATGGACGAATCCCTCTACACAGGGATCACAAACGATCTTGAGAAGCGCATGGAAGCTCATGCGTCCGGCATGGGAAGCAAATATGTCAAACGCAAAGGGTTTCTGCAGCTGCTGCATGCCATCAGAGCGAATGACAAGAGCGAGGCATCAAAGCTTGAGTATCGGATAAAACAATTGCCGCGCAATGATAAGATAACATTCTTCATGCAGCATGAGAACAAAGACTTCTAGATACAGAGCGCAAAATAGAAATTACACTTTCAGACTGACGACTTTGCTCATGCCGTGCTCGTTCTTCGCGGAGGTTTCGTCCTCTGTCACCGACTGCGTTTCGCTCAAAAACGCTCAAGCGCAAAAGAAAAGATCATACTTTCAGACTGACGACTTTGCTCATGCCGTGCTCGTTCTTCGCGGAGGTTTCGTCCTCTGTCACCGACTGCGTTTCGCTCAAAAACGCTCAAGCGCAAAAGAAAAGATCATACTTTCAGACTGACGACTTTGCTCATGCCGTGCTCGTTCATAGTGACACCATACAAGGTATCTGCTTCTGAGATGACGCCGTCATTATGGGAGATGAGGATGTACTGCGCACGCCCGGTATAGGTCCTGACCAATTCAGCAAGCTTCTCTGCATTCCTCTTGTCAAGCGCTGCATCGACCTCGTCAAGGACATAGAACGGCGCCGGCTGGAACTCAAGGACGGAGAACAGGAAGGAGAGTGCGGTGAGTGTCTTCTCGCCGCCAGAAAGGCTGCGGATATCAAGGAATTTCTTGCCTGATAATCTGACCTTGATCCGAAGGCCGCCTTCAAAGACTGATTTAGGATTCTCAAGCTCAAGGAACGCTTCTCCTTTTGTCGTGAGTGATGCGAAGATGCGCTGGAAGTGCTCAGAGATCTGGTTGAACGTCTCCATGAACATCTCCTGCTTCTTGTCCTCGATCTCGTTCATCATGACCAGAACATCATTCTTCTCTTTGAGGAGCGTCTCTTTCTTCTCAGTCATCTTCTCATACTCATCCTTGATCTTATCATAAACCTCAAGCGCTTTCATGTTGACATTGCCGATGCTCTGGACCATCTTCTCAAATTCCTTGATCTCTGCCTTGAGCTCGTCTTCTGGTTTGTTGAGCAGCTTGACGCCGTCGTACTGAGAGAATTCTTCCTCAAGCCCTGAAAGCTCTGCCTTGATACGTGCAAGCTCAAGATTGACTGCATTTGTCTTTCGCTCATTTTCGCGGATCTTCTCATTCTTATCAGATATCTGAATATTCGCTTTCTGGACAGCCTCATTAAGTTTTGATTTCTCTGCAAAAAGTCCCTTGAACTGCTTGTAGAACTTGGCCTGTTGCGTCTCTTTCTCCTTTAGCGTTTTCTCATCATGGCTTATCTTATCAGAGAGTTCTTTGATCTCTTTGCTGAAATCATCCTCTTCCTTCTGGAGCTGCTTGAGGATGCTGTCGGTGCGTGCCTTTTCAGGACCGACAATATTTGTGATCTGTGCATCGATGGATTCGATGCTAGAATTGAGCTTGATGGATTCTTCCCTGAGCTCCTGGCGCTTCTGCTCATAGGTGTTAAGCTCAGCAAGGACTTTTGGATCACGAAGCGTTGATAATTTCTGCCTAAGCTTGTGCTTTTCTGCTTTGAGTTCAGCAAGCTCCCTGTTCTTGGCGGAGATATCTTCAAGAATCTGGTCGATATCCTTATCGATATCCTCCATCTTGTTGATGAGCTTCTCTTTCTCATCCCGCGATGTACCGACGTCGGTGCTCTGCAGATGTAAGCTCTTCTCAGCGGCCATGATCTCTCCTTCAAGGTTCGCCTTATCCTCACGGAGTTTCGCGATGGATTCTTCATTCTCTTCTCTACGCTTCTCTAGCTCAGAGATGACGTTCTGCAGATCAGCGACCTCCGCCTCAAGCGTCTCAAGATCCTCTGCAACCTCTTTTTCCTTGAAGCCTGCGCCTGCAGATTTACGTGCCCGGTATCCGCCGTGCATCGCACCGGAGAGCTCGACAAGATCTCCTTCGAGCGTGACCATGCGTATTTTGTTGATGCCTATCTTCCTGGCTGTCGCGATATCATCGACGACGAGCGTGTTGCCGAATACATAGGAGAAGACGTCCCTGAAACGAGGATCATGATCGACAAGCTCGGCAGCCATCCCATGGACGCCTGGCATCTTCTTCAACTCATCGAGGTCTCTGTTCTTCGGGACACCACGAATCTTGTTCAATGGGAGGAATGTTGCGATACCAAGCTTTTGGGACTTCAGATATTTGATCGCTTCAGCTGCTGCCTTATCATCCCGGACAACGATGCTTTTTATCTTGTTGCCCGCAGCGATCTCGAGCGCGAGCGAGAATCTCGACTGAACCTTTCCGAGGTCGGAGACAGTGCCGAATGCCATGAACTTTTTCTTCTGATCGATTATCTTTGAAACCGCGTTCGACGCGCCAAGAGCATCAGTGATGCTGATATTTCGCGCCCGAAGCTTTGACTCTTCCTCCATCTTGGTCTGGAGACGTGCACGGGCAGTATTCAACTGCGATGCATATGACGCATCATTATCTAGAGCTTTGCCGAGATCCTCCACCATCTTCTTAAACGTCTCTTTCTTCTGGCGAAGCTTTTCCATCTCCTGCCTGTGCTCTTTTTCGACAGCCTTGACCTTGTTGATCGCCTCATCGATGTTGTCCAG
>JBMCSP010000017.1:0-9633 GCA_048624455.1 Nanobdellota archaeon | reverse complement strand
CCTCTTGTCCCGCAGATAAGCATGCTTCTCGTACCGTCGACCAGGAAACTGAGAAGACCTGCGCCGAGCGCCGATATCGTTCCGTACTTCATGAAAAGGACAAGAGTCCACGGCTTGTCTCTATGCTTCCTGAAGGAAAATGCGAGTCCGGTCGGGTCAAGCGGTTCAGTGATCGCAGAGACACGGACTGACGCTCCGGGAAGCTCAAGCTCAGTATCGAGGATCTGATTCGCCTCATCAAGCGGCCGTCCGGAGAGAAGACGCAGCTTTGTCGCCCATGATTCTGACTCTGCTTTCGACGGCAGGATGTTCGTGACACAGTCTCCCTGTGTCGCATGGACGATATAGATGGGGACATGGCCGAGCGGACTATTGACAGAGATGTCTTGCATGTTCTCGTCCTGTAGGAGAACCTCGACGAGACCGAAGCCTACAGTATATCGAACAAGGATCTCGGCAAGCTCTTTGATCTTGTCGTCATCAAGCTCGATCCCCCGTTGATGGCTCAGTTCGGTGATGAGATCGACGCCTACATTGGTGAAGACTTCGCGCATCCGTTGCGGGTTGACAAAGTCATTTTTCTCCGGCTTATGCTCTGCAAGTATCGTCCGTGCTGAATCGAGGATCTCGTACTCTTCTTCTTCAAGCCGGAATTCTGGGGGCATGATGTGGTAGAGTGTCTGGACATTGCCGGGAAGCTCGAAGATCGTCACTTCTGTATCGCCCACCATATAACTTTCTACTTCAACCCCGTCGCGCGGATAGGCCGACATGAGTCTCGTATGCATGAAGTCCGGCTTTATCGTCGGATTGAAGATGTGCCGATAGATCTCACGATCGCCGATCCTGAATCCCTGAAGATATGGGCGTGAGACGATGATGAGGCGTGTATGCTCAAAACCCGCGATGAGCTCGTTGAGGATATTGATGAACTGTTGGATCGTCTCTTTCTCTCTACGGTTCGTGGAGCTATCAAACTGCATCTTCTCCCTGCGCCGGATGCGGACAAGCTCCACATATGCTCCTACCGGATCCTTCTTCATCATATCAAAGATGATCTTTTGCATCTCAGAGTAGCGTTGAGCGCCTGAAGCTCCTGCATTCGTAGTCAGATGCTGTATAGAGAGCAGCCTCTTCTCCTTGACGAACCTGGTGTAGAGCGCTGCAATCTCCTCAAGAATCTTCGTCTGCGTGTAATCATATTCATAATCCCTTTTCTGGAAGAAGACTACTTTCGTGACATTCTTGACCTGTGTGAGAATCTCTACAACTTGCGCCATACAGCGTTCGTTGTCTTCGATAGAGGGGACAGAATAGGCATCATCATAGTTGATCTTGATGATCGTGTCCTCATCTTCCCTGAGGACCTCATACTTGCCGTTACCTTCCGGATTGATCTTCTGCTGCGCTTTTGTCGCAAACTGCTTCTGATCGTTCTGAGCTGGCGGTTGTCCCTCCAAGAAAACACCCTCTTTTTGTGTAGTGGTGCCTGTCGTGGTTTAAATACTTTTAGGAGCTTGAAGACAACGCAGACCAGTATATAGATGCACGAAAAATCTCAGAAAACTATTTAAACATGGAGACCATAAAACAACTATCCAAATAGAGGTGACTTCATGGCAGCAAAAAAATCCTCCCGTTCTTCATCAAAAAAAGCGCCGGCAAAGCGTGCTTCGAAGTCCGTGCAGAAAACACGGTCCAAGACGGCAAATCCATCACCACGCATGCAGTCTGGTGTCGGTTTTTTCATAAAGAACATCGAAAAATTTGAACACTCCATCGATTTTGACATCCTGAAAGGTTTCCTTGCAGCGGCGGTGTATGCTCTTATCGCTCTCGCGATATCTTTTGTCGGATTTTCGATGAATAAGATGTATTATACAAATCTCGATTTCAAGCCGTTATGGAGCAAGTTCCTCTCTCCTGTCGCAGGACAGATACCGCTGTCATTCTTCCTGTCATTCGGACTTGTGCTTTTTTTCATCGGTTTCATCTATGCATTCTTCTACCACATGGTCAGGGTATCCATCCATGGTCATGCGCCGCATAAGCGAGGGGTGAAAGGTCTCCTGTATGGTATCTTCCTCACTTTCGTGGTTGGCATACCGATGCTCTTGTACCACTATCTTATGCTTGGTGTACCAAACCTTTTGGTCGTATCTTGGTTTGCAGAGTCTGTTTTGACATACCTTGCAGGTGGTGTCGCGATCGCGTCGATCATGAAATAAGGATTTTTGTCTTTTTTCCATCACTTTTTTAATAGATCGCTTTTCTTCATCTTCTCATGGAACCATCATCGATCATCAGCAATATCCATGACATCTACGAACGCTATCACATCCCTCTCCATCTGCAAGAGCATATGTTGAGAGTGGCTTCGGTTGGCCGCTGCATCTGTGAGCATTGGACTGGTCCTATGATAGATAAGGACATGATTGCCGCATCGCTCCTCCTCCACGATATGGGAAATATTGTGAAATTTGATTTTGGCAGTGACTTCAACAAAGAGATGCTGGGGGATGATGAGAAAGAGATTGCACGATGGAAGCAGATCCAGCAAGATACCATAAGACGTTTTGGCGACAGGTCTCATCACGTCAACATCGCGATCGCGAAAGATCTCGGCGTGCCTGTCCGTATCATCGAGCTGATAGACAGCATAGGATTCTTCAACGCACCCGAGAACGCGTATTCTCTTGACTGGGAAGCAAAGATTGTCAATTATGCTGACGAACGTGTCGCTCCGTGGGGTGTCGTCAGCCTGAAAGAACGCCTTGGTGATCTGACGAAACGTTATGGTCCAAAGCATCCCGAAGTGAGTCCAGAGGAAATACGCAGGACGCATGAGGCGATGTATGGGATAGAGGATGAGATCGCTCATCTCACCGGCATCCCTCTTTCTGATATCAATGACGGCCTTATAGCTCCTTTTCTTGCAGAACTCAGACCCAGTTGACTTTCTTGAATATGAGATAGATGATTCCTGTTATGAGTACAAGAAACCCGATCAATCCATAGAATGAGTATGGAGTGTTCGAGAACGGCAGGCCATTGATGTTCATACCATAGATGCCGGTGATGAGAGTTGGTATCATGACGATCAAGGCAAGCGATGTCAGCTTTTTCATGAACGCATTGATTCTGTTCGCGCTGATGATGGACTGCATATTGAAGATATTCATGATGACCTCTCTTTGGACTTTTTCTGTGTCAAGTATCTGCAGGCCGTCCCCATAGAGGTCACGGAAGCGTTCCCGATCATCTGCAGTAAATCCTTTGTAATGGATCTTTCTTAGACCATTAAGGACTTCGATGTTAGCAAGGATCGACTGGTTGAAGAATGCGAGCGTCGTGCTTGCAGATGAGATCGCCTCGATCTGCTTCTCGGAGAGCTGCATGGTCTTAGAGGAAAGGATGTCAGTCCGATTCGCGATCCTGTTGACGTATACCAGAAAATCATCATTGATCCTATCGATAATCTCTGCGATGAACTCTGCATTCTTCTTCTTGAACAAGTATGTGTTCTTGCTCTTCTGCGCTTTGGAGGCGATCTTCTCAAACACAGGCATGCGCTTTCGCTCAAATGTGACTAACAGGTTGTTCTTGATATATATGGCGATAGATTCTGTCTTGATCTCACCGTCCTCAGAGTACGGCGCGCTGTAGATGATCTCGATGAACTCTTCTTTGCTCAGTCTCGGCCTATCGCTCTCGGTGAAGAAATCCTTGAGTTCCTCTTTATCATCCTCGTCAAAGGATAGAAGATCTGTGATCTTCTCAAATTCCTCATCGCTAGGATTAAAAACGCGGGTCCAGAACAGACGCCGCTGCCGCTTGAGCGAATCTATGGCATCGAGGTCAAGCTTCTCGATCGTATCTTTCTTGAGCGTATAGATGTCGATCATAGCATGCTATAACAAGAGCTACTTTAAAAATTAGCTGGCCTGACGATAAAGGGTATCATGGCGCATAGCGCTGCATTGTCCTTGGGAACGCGATCGCATCCTTGATATTCTCAAGTCCGCAGATCCATTTGATGAGCCGCTCGACGCCGAGTCCGAAACCGCCGTGGGGGACGGAGCCATAGCGTCTGGTATCGAGGTAGAAGTCATATTTTTCAAGGTCTTCGCCTTCATCCTTGAGACGCTGCTTGATCTTCTCGATATCATGCTCACGCTGCGATCCTCCGATGATCTCTCCGTGTCCTTCAGGAGCCAGGAAATCGCAACCCTCGACGACATCAGGGTTCTCATCGACTTCTTTCATGTAGAATGCTTTGACCTTTTTTGGATAGTTGCGGACAATGAGCGGAACGTCATAGAGCTCGGTGAGCTTCTCTTCTTCGACAGTCCTGAGATCCTTGCCCCAAGGGACATTCATCTTGCACTTTGTTTTGAGGATATCAAGAGCCTCATCATACGTCATCCTGATGAATGGTTTGTCACGGACAGCTTCAAGTTTCGCTGTATCTCGTTTCAGCTCTGCAAGTTCTTTTTCATTTTCTTTGAGTACTTGTGCGACCACATGCTTGATGAGCTTTTCGCCATGATCCTGGATGTCGGTAAATGTCGACCAAGCCATCTCCATCTCTGCATGCCAGTACTCTGTGAGATGCCTGCTGGTCTTTGATTTCTCCGCCCGAAATGACGGCGCGATGCAATAGATCTTTTCAAGAGCAAAGATCATCGCTTCGGCATGGAGCTGCCATGTTTGGGCAAGATAAACTTCTTTCCCGAAATAATCGACAGAAAAGAGCGTGCTTCCTCCTTCTGCCTGGCTGCTCATAAAGATGGGTGAATGATGTTCATAAAACCCATGTTTTCGGAAGTAGCCGTGGATCGCTCCAAAGACTGTGCTTCGTATCTTCATGATCGCGGTCATCTTTGTGCTGCGTAGCCAGAGATGCCTGACATCCAGAAGGTATTCTTCTGAGAAATCCTTTCCGATCGGGAACGTATCAGATTCTCCGATGATCTCAAAATCATTGACAGAAATCTCATATCCGGTCGGTGCGCGATCGTCTTTCTTGATCTCGCCGGTTATCTTCAGGGATG
Source organism: Nanobdellota archaeon (assembly GCA_048624455.1). Lineage (GTDB taxonomy): Archaea > Nanobdellota > Nanobdellia > Woesearchaeales > CAZJJJ01 > CAZJJJ01. Next base: position 4,579 of record JBMCSP010000017.1, on the reverse strand, counting down.
CTTCCATCTGGACCTTGTCGGCTTCAGCGAACTTCTCTTCGCCTACTTTTGCCTTCTCGATGACGCATTGGATCCTGTTCGTGACATCACGCAGGATGATGAACCGCAGCTTGTTGCTTCCGCGTTCGCGGTAGACCCAGCCATGGATCGTCACAGTGCCCTTGCCTTTCTTCATCGCATCCTGGATAGAGATCTCTTTTGCCATGCTCTCTAAGAAATAAAAATGCTTATAAAAATGTTACCAAACCTACACGTATGATGTTTCTGACGCATGTGGCAGTCGGTATCCTTGCTACCATGATGTTTCTTGAAGCGGCAGAACCGGCAAATGGTATCCGGATAACGCTCATCGTCCTTGTCGCAAGCATCCTTCCCGATATCGATCATCCTGGTTCAAAGCTCGGTAAGAAAGTTACTTTGGTCGGTTTCTTTTTTCGTCATCGCGGATTTTTTCATAGCATATGGCCGGCGCTTCTTGGCGCGTGGATCCTCTCAAATGTTGATGATTACGGACGCATCGAGGTCTTTGCATTTCTAGCTGGGTATGGCGCCCATCTTTTTGCAGATATGCTGACAAAGAAAGGTATCATGCCGTTCTTTCCGATCAACAAGAGTGTCTTGAAGGGATGGATCAGGACAGGAAGCTTTGCAGAATTCCTTGTGTTCATAGTCTTGGTTGCGTCTGCAGCATGGAAAGTGCTCAAGTTCTAAAAAGCCCCGGGTTCATATTTCTCTGTAGAATGCTTTGTCATCGACGAGTTCGATGACTGCGGTGTTTGAGAATCTTTTGTTGCGAAAGTCTGTTATCGCAGCGATGTTGATAGAGATGCCGGACCTGAACTTCTCATATTCTCCGCCGCGTTCGTGGATATGGCCATGGATATTGATGACATCCTGTACATTCTCATCGAGAATCCTGGTAATTTCCACATCACCAGTATGACCGAAACCATCGACCATATCGATGAAAGCTGTCGATAGCGGGGGACCGTGGCTGACAAAGATGATCGGCTGCTTGCCTGAGAGTTTCTTGATCTCTTTCTCTGCTTTTTTGTGATCTCTTTTTTCGATAAGGAGCGCATCAGGATCAGAGAGCATGAAATCATGGAACCCGCCAAGCCCGACAATCGCGAATGATGGCCGTTTGACTGTCTTGCCGGTGATGTCAAAGAGGTTCTTGTGCTTCTTGCGAAGTTCTTTGAGAACATTTCTGTAGACGTTCTTGTTCTCGTGGTTTCCGGGAATGATGTAGACCGGAACGCCGAGCTTCACGAAAGGGAGCAGACCCTGCTTCATCTGCCTGCGTTTGTCTTTTTCGTAAGGAAATCGTGGGTGGTACTTGATCTCGTGGTTCTCGTAGCTATCGCCTGCAATGATGATGCAGTCAATATCTTCCTGTTTCAGCTTGCCTGCAGCCTTCTGTGCATATTCTATGGAGCCTTCTATGTCGCTGAGCACACCGATTTTTGCAGGTTTTTTCACTGCTTTCTTCAGCGCTATCTCTATCGTGCGTCGTCTGGCGACCAACTGCCTGAAAAACAGGCTGGTCTTTTTAAGAAATGACTGAAAAAAAGAATCAACCTCTGATTGCATGGGTTGTTTTTACGAGCATCTATTTCTTATGTCTTTCGATTTTGATGCCCAGCTCATCGAGCTGTTTTGCATCGATCGCGCCAGGTGATCCGTCCATGGGGCACTGTGCGGCCTTGTTCTTTGGAAAGGCGATGACCTCGCGGATATCCTGTGTTCCTGCCATGAGTGCGACAAGCCTGTCAGCGCCAAGACCCATACCGCCATGCACCGGTCCACCGTACTTATAGGCATCAAGCAAGAAGCCGAAGCGTTCATGCGCTTCCTTCTTGTCAAAGCCGATGAGATTCATGATGCGCTCCTGGATTTCGGGGTTTGAGACACGGATGCTTCCTGAGCCGAGCTCTGAACCATTGAGGACAAGATCCCACAGATCGCCGATGACCTCTCCTGGATGCTTCTCAAACTCGTCCACAAATTCGGGTTTCGGCATCGAGAACATGTGGTGTTCTGGCTCCCAGCGCTTTTCGTCCTCGTTCCAGGCGAAGAGTGGGAAATCTTTGACCCAGCAAAACCTGAATGCATTCTTATCGATAATATCAAGATCCTCTGCCAGGACGCGGCGCAATTCTCCAAGAACAGAAAGCGCCTTCTTTCGCTCATCTGCAGCAAAGAAGATTGTCGATCCCTCTTTTGCTCCGGTTTTCTTGATGAGCTCTTTTTGGATAGTTTCTGCAAGGAATTTAGCAACACCGCTATCGCACCCGTCCTTGATAACCTTGACATACGCAAGCCCTTTCGCTCCTGCTTTTTTCGCGATTTCCGTGAACTTGTCGATATCTTTTCGGGAATAATCTTTTCCTGCTACGACACAGGATACTTTCTCAGCACCGGTGAAGACTTTGAAGTCTGTCTTATGGACGATCTTTGTCACATCGGTCAGTTCGAGTCCGTAGCGCAGGTCAGGCTTGTCAGTGCCGTAGCGCTCCATGACTTCCCAGTAGGAAAAGACCTCGAAATCCTTAAGCGTGATATTAAGGACTTTCTTGAAGATGTGCTTGTACAACCCTTCGATCATATCTCGAAGCTCGTCAGAGGTGACAAAGCTCATCTCAAGATCGATCTGTGTGTGCTCTGGTTGCCTGTCTGCACGAAGATCCTCGTCGCGCATGCAACGGGCGATCTGATAGTACCTGTCCATGCCGGCGATCATGAGTATCTGCTTGTAGAGCTGCGGGCTCTGGGGCAGTGCGTAGAATGATCCCTGGTTGACCCTGCTTGGCACGACATAATCCCGTGCCCCTTCCGGCGTCGATTTGACGAGCATCGGTGTCTCGATTTCAAGGAAATTATTTTTGTTCATATATTCTCGTGCTGCGTTGATGACCATATGGCGAAGAAGCATCTTGTACTGCATAGAATCCCGTCTCAGGTCGAGGTAGCGATACTTGAGGCGCATCTCCTCAGAAGTGTTGACATTCTCATCGATCTCTATAGGAAGCGGCGCGCATTTGTTGATGATGTCAAGTTTTGTGACGACAACCTCGACATCCCCTGTCGCGATATCCTTGTTCGCCATGTTCTCCGGTCGTTTCCGTACCGTCCCTTCGATCCTGACGACATCTTCGCGTCGAAGATCAGATGCTTTCTTGAACATATCCTTATCTGCGGAATCGAAGACGAGCTGCGTCTTTCCGTAACGATCCCTCAAATAGGTGAAAAGGAGTCCGCCATGGTTCTTCGGATTGACGATCCAGCCTGACAGTGTCACGTTCTTCTTGTCATCGGTCTTTCTGAGCGCTCCGCAGGTATGTGTTCGATACATAGGAAGGTAAGAATGTGCAGAAATTTAAAAGGGTTTCTTATGCTTGATAGTATCTAGCCATAGAGTTCTCTGTATTTTTGAAGGAATGAAAGCATAAAATACCACTTCTCTTCAAAGGTCGAACCGACTTCTATTGTGCTGTTATGGTTTTGCAGAGCTTTTGGCATAATCTCTTTGATGATCCGTACAGTCGATATGTAGATCTCCGTACCATATTTGTAATAAATCTCTAGTAGATCAATGGTATTTTTAGTTTTCAATTGCACGCTCAGCATTTTCATAATCTCTGTTTCAATTGTTATATCTTTTCCTTCTGCAATCACTTTTGAGTCATCTTTTGAAAAGAACTTTTTGGAATATATATGTAGTTTATCTATAGGATTCCCTTCTGTTGTCTTCTCATTTTCCGGCAATAACATGGTGAATTCAGAGTCCATAAATATTGAGCTATATGCTCCTGGACCGATTCCTAGAAGAGACGTGGGAAGAAATGATGGGTACTCATAATGAGAGTTCTCCGGTCCAATGCCAAAATAATCACTTGGTCTGATTTTGAGGAGAGATTCCACTGAAAAGCTTTTGATAGCATAATAATTACTGTTCTTCGCTAACATTATGGCTGAAGTTTCGGGTTCGTAAACCCCTATCGGCATATACTTAGAACGATCTAATTCTGAGTCGATCTGTTCTAATAGGTCTTTTCCAAAAAGTGTCAGCATCTTCTCTCTTTTTTCAGAATACTTGCCGAAATTTGTTCTATAGATAGTAACATACTCAATATCTTCATCGAGAAGTTTTTTTATGCTTGTCATGACGTCTTTGATGCTTTGGTGCTGAAGTCCAAACATGAGGTCTGCATTTCTTTCTTTGATGCCGTGTTTTTTTGTTGCATCCATCAGATTTTTGATTTGCTGCCAGTTTTGATATTCTCTATTATGGCTGACAAGCAATTTTGGCTGGGTTGTCTGCACTCCAAAAGTTATCCTTGTACAACCATATTTTGCAAATGTGGCGACCTTTTCTTCGGACATAGAGTGTGGGTGGCATTCAAATATGCGTTCTCCCTTTTCGTGTATCGAAAAATTGCTGAAGAGCAGATTAAGCAGTCTCTCTATCTGATGGTTTTGCAATATACTTGGTGTACCTCCACCGATGTATATATGGGATATCGACACGCCCCTCAACGCATCTTTTAGCTTATGGATCGTGAATTCCAGGTAGTCA
>JBMCSP010000016.1:0-10158 GCA_048624455.1 Nanobdellota archaeon | reverse complement strand
AGCGTCGTGAATGTTTTCTGTTGATGTCATAGAGAGCGACGATGAACAGCGATTCTGACCAGCCGAGCGGTGTATTGTTGTTATACTTATCAGAATTTGAGTAGTAGAGCTCGGGAATCTTTCCGTTCTTGTTGATCGTCGATTCGGCAAGCTTAAGGTATTTCTTTGCTCTCTTCAGGTCGCCCAGCTTCTCGTAGATGATGGCAAGCCAAGAGAAACCGAATGTCCATTCAGCTTCTTCAGAATACCCATCAGGATTCTTGTTGTAATAATAATCGTTCTTGTACCTGATGAGGCCCTTGCGACGTACCAGATGATATTCTGCGTTCTTGAGTATGTCTTCACGCTGCTTCTTTGTCACGACATTATACGGCCAGATGAGCGAGAGGAGCGCGAGATCGATAAACTTGTGCTTCGACTCTCTGGGCAGGAGAAGCCTAAGCGTCTTTTTCCCTTTCTTGATAAGCTCATCAGGGACCTCGACACCATGGATGTTCTTCACATTGAGGAGGCCTGCGACGCATGCACCTACAGAGCTTGCATGGATCTCCTCGTTCTCTTCCCACATGCCTGAGTCTTCGTCATGCCAATACTGGATGCTTGAGAGATACTTGACGAGCTTATTGACGATCCTGATGTCATCCTTGTTCTCCAGTATTCTGATGCCTTTGTGATGCTCAAGCTCTCCGATCTTGTAAAGGATAGCTCCTATCGAGTCGTTCTGCTTGTTTCCCCATTCTTCCCAGAACTCATCGAAAGTCTCAGGGTGGAACCTGGCATGGATATATTCGTGCCTGAATTTGGGTTTTCTCATGATGGCATAATCTATCTTGTACTCGTGCTTGAGAAAGATATCCAGAAGAGCTCGGTATGTCTTTCTCACGACTTCCCAATCATCGATGACCTCAAAGGCAAGGCATTCATAGAAATTGTCACGTAGCCAGGACTTATTATATCCTGTTGTAGAATTTTTCTTGGATGCGGCGAATAGTCCTGACTTGTACTGCAGGTTGCCAAGGATCTTAAGATGCTGATCCATCAGCTTCTTCTCGCTGACAGCTACTGTTTTCGCCATGATATCTCTAGACAGCTGACCCTATTTAAATATTTTCACACTGGGATCGTATCCCTGCATCGTGGATGTATTCGCATGGCTCGTTGCTGTTGAGATTGTCTGCGATAAGATAGAGGCAGTCGTCCCTGTCGACATAGTCTGGATCATCCCAGTAGCGTCCGATGTATTTGCACATCATGTAATCTTCGTTGATGATAACGACGTTCATGTAGCAGTCCTTGTCATCTTCGCACTGCTGCTTATATGTGTCATCTTCTTCGGAGATGAAGACGACGATCTCGATATGCTGTTCTGTTTCGCCGTCCTCTTCGTCTGTGACAACGATGCTGACATTGCCTGAGGAGTAGTCGTCTTCTGCCGGCGTCCAGGTCAAGAAGCCACTCTCGTTGATCGACATGTTAGACGGTTCTCCCGAAAGTGAGAAGTCGATCTCATGCCCATCTTCGTCAGAGGCGTTGACCTGGTAGGTGTATTCTTCTCCGGCAAAAGCCTGAAGCGTTTCGGGGGTCGAGTTGATCGTCGGTGGATGATTTGGAGCTTCCTGATCGAAATAGAGGCAGTAGCCGTTGTCATCATCACAGATATCCTCAGTCAGCTCGTTATCATCATCGCAGTGGCTATGGGTCTCACACAGGCGGCGCCCGAGATTGTCCACGCAATCTGTGTCATTGGTGCCATAGCAGCTGCTTGGACAGTAGTCGTCGCCATCCTCGCAATCGGTATGGCTGAGCCTGACGATGCACTGACCTTCTTCGCAAAGATTTCTTGTCTCACGCTTGCCGTCTGCGCAGTCCATGTTCGTGTTGCAGACCTGTCCGCTCGTGAGTTCAAACTCTTCTTCTTCTTCTTCTTCTTCCACGTCAAGCGGCATCTCATTCTGGTCTGCAGAATTGTTTTGTCGCTCTGTCTCGGTATCTGTTTCCGTCATATGCGTATTGATGCTCTCAAAGAGTTCTGCCGGTTTTCGTCCCTGCTCTTCAGGTATGCATACCGCATCTTTGTAGTAACCCATCGTAAAACAGATTCCTTCTTCCATCTTTGCACGAAGATTCTCTTCGTCGTAGTCTGGTAGTGCAATGAGTGTCTCTATCTCTTCTTCTGTTGCTTCGCAGACATATCCGTTGCTTGTGTTGGTAAGATTGTTTTTAGTTTCTTGAAGGATCTTGAGTATCTGGTCTTCCGAGTCAAAAAGGCAATGGACATCACGGCCTAATTCTATGGATTGTAACATCGAATTGTTCTGTGCTCTTGCTAATTCAGCATCGATATCTGCATCGGTCATATTACGTTCTCGCAAGAGAGCTCTCATCTCGTCTGTGAATCCCAGATCAAAGCTTTCAAGTGTGGTCGTGTAGATACATCCTTGTTCATATTTTCTGATATCGATAGTCATCAAAGATGTAGAGATCAATCCCTGCATCGATTCAGTTTTTGTGATGTTTGCTCTTACAGGGTCACAAGAGGACGCTTTTTGGATGAGACAGTCATAATCCTCACAGATAGTTTGGATTTCATCATCAAGTATTTTGGTCTCTTGAACCTCTTCTTCATCTCCCTTGCTTTCGTGCTGTGGATTTTCTTCTTCTGCTGTCATCTCATTATCTGGTCGCGACCGATCCTCTAGATTTGTCGCATCTGTGTCTCCCCCTATCCTGTCTACATCTTCGATAACATCGTTAGGGTCTTCTCCCGAGGATCCCAGAGCAAGAGCCGTTATGATGATGATAAGCAAGACACTGCCGAGAATAGAACCGTATTTGATAAGAGATGCTTGATCAAGACCCTCGTGCTTTTCTATGGGCGGGTTCTGGATGGATTGGGACTGTTCTCTCTGCCAATCTTTCGTTCCAGCATCCATCTGTTGATTTCCTGATCCCTCTTGAAGGTTGTTTCCCGCCTTTTGCTGTGCTGCTTGCGGCTCGATATGTCTTTTTATCTTGTCAGGGAGCTTAGAATAGTCGAATTTCTCAGGATTTTGCTGGCTTGCCTGATGATGTTCAGCGCTAAGGCTAGCGACGGTCTGCTGTATCGTCTCTTCCGGATAGCCGTTATTACGAAGATTTGTGCTGATCTGCTCGATCGTGTATCCTTTGCGGATGTTATCCTCGTAATACTTGATCAGAACGCTGTTGTCCATTTTCGTCAGGAACCTGTTTCATGCTCTCTGCTGCATCCAGTCCTCCATCGTCAGGGAGCGGCAATTCTATCGAGCTGTTCTCGAATTCCTCTGGCTGGCTGTTCACATAGGTAAGGAAGCTGACAGCGAGGATGATGAGGACTGCGATGAATGAGATGATAAATACGGTCTGCTTGCGCTTGGAACGTTCTACCTTGGCTTCCATGGCAAGATCCCTTGGTTTCCTTGGAAAGACCATATTCTTTTTGAGACCGAGTGATATATAAATGTTTATATAGGAGCTCATGCAGGGAAAGAGTATCTCAGGCAAAGGTGTGCCGCTATGCTTAAGGATTATCTGATGTACTCATTGAACAATCTGAAGAGAAGACGTCTTCGTAGTTGGTTGACCATGCTTGGGATCTTCATAGGGATAGCAACCATCGTCACTCTCATCGCACTCGGAGAAGGTCTTGAATCTGTTGTAGTATCCCAGTTCGGAAACCTGGGCCCTGATGTTATCACTGTCTCTGCATCATCAGCAGGATTCGCCGATTCTCCGAGTCCGTTGACAGCAAAGGATCTTCGTGCGGTAGAACGCATCAGCGGAGTGGAAGGCGTTGCTCCTCGTCATGAGACTTCAGCCAACCTTTTTTACAGTGATTACAGTTCAGGAACGCGGGTGGTTTCTATACCAGATGAAGAACGAAGTGATATCGCTTATGAGATATTGTCTCTTGAGATAGAGGAAGGAAACCTTCTTGAGGACAGTGATCGCTATGAGATCCTCTTGGGATATGGTCTTGCCTATGCAGACAAGTATAGAAAGCCTGTCCGTGTTGGTGATACGGTCACCATCAAGGATGTGAATCTTGAGGTGGCAGGCATCCTGAAGAAGACAGGCAGCTTCTCCCGGGACTTCCTCAGTTATATGAATGAGGATATCTACGAAGCTATCTTCGATGAGGCGGATGACGAGTTTAGCGTATTTGGTGTCCTTGTAAGAAATGAAGGCATCGTTGACAGGGTCGCAGATGACATCGGCCATGAGCTGAGAAAGACGAGGGATGTCACTAAGGAGACTCAGGATTTCAGTGTGCAGACATCTCAGGAAGCACTCGAACAGCTTGAGTCCATACTCTTCGCTGTGCAGCTCTTCCTCTATATCATTGCAGGCATCTCTATCCTAGTAGGTGGCATCGGCATCGCGAACACAATGTATACTTCTGTACTGGAGCGTACGAAGGAAGTCGGCATCATGAAAGCGATAGGAGCGACGAACGGAACGATATTCAGCCTGTTCTTCATAGAGTCTGGCCTTTTAGGCATGGTAGGAGGGCTTATCGGTATAGCTCTAGGATATGGCCTCGGATCCCTCGCTGAGACAATAGGACAGCTCGCGATAGGAAGCGATCTCATCCAGGCCCATTTCAGCTTTGGCCTGCTCGGAGGAGCGCTCCGCTTCTCGTTCCTGCTCGGCTCGCTTTCCGGACTGCTTCCTGCAATGCAGGCAGCCACGCTTCATCCTGTAGATGCTTTGCGGAAACGCTGACGAAACGAAAACCAAAAGAAAAAAACCAAAAGAGAGAATACATCCAATCAGATCAACCACGTATCGATACCAGAAGGTAATCATCATGTACAAGGACCTCGTGAAATATGCATTGAACAATATCCGCAAGCGCTTCCTCCGCAGCTCGCTGACCATCCTCTCGATAGTCGTAGGGATCATGGCGATCTATGCGCTTGTCAGTTTTGGGCAAGGACTTTCCCGCTATATGGACCAGACTTTTGAGGATATGGGAACTGACAAGCTCATCCTGCAGATACGTACGTTCGGCCCACCAGGTTCAGGCGCTGAATCCTTCTCGTCAGAGGATGTTAATTATGTCGAAGGGATCAGCGGAGTAGAGGTGGCTGCTGGTCTTGCCTTCACCTATGCAGAAGTACGGCTTGATGAGGATGGAAGAACTGTCGCGGCCCAGAGCATGGGACTCCCTACAGAGGGAAAGCGTGCAGATCTGGCGATGGATCTTCTTACTGTCGATGTCATCCGCGGACGGTATCTGCGCGATACTGACAAGAACAAGGTGGTCCTTGGATACAATTTCCTGGAAGACGGGAAAGTGTTTGATGAGGCGCTTGATGTCGGCGACAAGCTGCTTGTCCAGGGAAAGGAGGTCGAGGTCATCGGTTTCATAGATTCGCTTGGCAATCCTGAAGATGACAAGTCGGTCATGTTCGAAGAGAGCGCTTTCCAGGAGTTCTACGGCATTGACGACGAGTTCGCCATGGTTTACATCCAAGCTCAACCTAATACCGACATTGATGCTCTAGCTGAACGAATAAAGGAAGAGTTCAGGGACCGTGAAGGTCTTGAAGAAGGGCAAGAATACTTCTCTGTGCAGACATTCGCAGACATCATGGAGACTTCCGGTAATGTCCTTCTGACCATTAACTCCATCGTCATCATCATCGCTCTCATCTCTGTCGTCGTCGCGGCGATCAACATCATGAATACTATGTACACCTCTGTTCTGGAGCGGACCCAGGAGATCGGTATCATGAAAGCCATAGGCGCTCGCAACAGCGTCATCCTCCAGATATTCCTCATCGAGTCTGCAGCGCAAGGGCTTCTCGGCGGAGCTCTCGGCGTCGGCCTCGGATATCTCATTGCCAGAACAGGAGGCGCGATCGCGACAGCAAGCGGATATTCGCTCCTCCAACCCTACTTTCCCCTATGGCTTACTATCGGATCGCTTGTCTTCGCTACTACTATAGGTGTTGTCTCTGGCATGCTCCCTGCAAAACAGGCATCACTCCTGAAGCCGGCAGATTCGCTCAGATATGAATAGATGAGACCATTTGTATCGTGGCGTTGTGGCGATTCTTCTCTTTTTGTGTTTATCCCTCTGATCAGTACTCTAGGTCCAAAAGATCGATGATCTTGGGATTGCTGAGAAATTCTTCCCTTGCGATCTCTTCGATCACATAGAAGACATGCTTTGTCCTAATCTTGAATGACTCTTCCAGTTTCTCAAGAAACTCCTCAAGATCCTTCATGTTCGCGAAGATGACATCGATGAGATAGTCGTAGCCATTGTTGATCTTGTAAAGCGAATTCACATGCATGTTGTTCTCAAGATAGTCCCGCAAGGATTTCCTGTGATCGGGCACTGTCCGTATCGCTATCTGCGCTCTTGTATTCATCCCTACCTTGCTGAAATCAAGAAGGCATGTATGCTTCTTCATGATGCGTGGCGTCTGCTTTTTGAGCTTCTCAAAGATGGTGCTGACAGGGATTCCTGTCGCTCTGCTTATCTGTGTCAGGCTCTTTCTTGCGTTTTCTCTAAGGTGTGCGACTATTGTCAGGTCGTTTTTTTGTATCATCGTTCCCTCCCGGAATCGTCCTGTTGATCCCGTCGCATCTTTGATGCTGCTGGATATGATTTTACTATGGAAGGATTTAATGATGGCCTTATAGCGGTTGAGAGAATATATATGTGATGATCACTAAAAGAGAGCATCAATCTGGTAGTTATGCTTTCTCAGGTTCGACGATGCGCATCAGCGTGAGACGGAACATGATGATGAGGCCGAAATCGATGAGGAATCCGACGAGAAGCATAGCGCCGATGAAGGGGGCGAGGGCACGCTGCATCATCTGCGAGAGTGCGAGTGCAGCGATAAGAAGTATATAGATGATAATGATCTGCTTGACATTTTTCTTCTGTTTCCTGAATGCTTTGATGTGACCGTTGAATGAATCCTTCTTGTATACAAGGATATAGCTGACTGGCATGGCGAGCAGCATAGCAAGGATGAGCGCAGCGCCGACAGCGATAATCATCTGCTGAAAAATGCTTATCTGTAGGGCCGATGAGGATGTCAGTTGGTTGATTGCCGGTCTGAGTCCCAGACGCAGGAAAAGCACTGTAGTCAGGTATATCGCAGCAAACCAAAGTGAGCTTGCCGCCGCGAATCGTTTCAGATAGTTCTTGAACGCAGGTCCTTCTTTGCGTTCGCTGATCCTTCGTGCGATGTGCCACGAGACAGACTGGGTGAAAACCCATAGGATGAGTATGGCAAGGATGAAGAGAGTGACCTGAGCCAGCATATCAACAAAGAGCGTGTTGAGCGCAGTCTTTGAGGGTATGAGATTGAGCAGCTCCTGCTCGCTCGCGCCTTCGCTCGATCGCCTCACGAACGTTAGGATAGTCGTTATCGGTGTAAGGAGTTTCCTGAAGAGGAAGCTGAACATGAAGCTGGCGGCAAGGATGGTAAATGCATCAAGGCCTGCGCTTGCGAGCGAAAGTCCTACATGGTCTGTCATGTTCGAGAATGACTTTCGTATCGCCCGCCAGTCTTTCTTTAGCGCTTCCATCGTATACATCACGACCTGTAGAATTCAGTATAAAACCTGAAAGCGGCGTAGACATCCACTTTTGAGATGACTTCGCATGGAGAATGCATCCCTAGGACGCATGGCCCGACATCGACGACATCCATGCCGTAGCGCGCCATGAACATGGCGATAGTACCGCCGCCGCCAAGATCCACCTTACCAAGCTCTCCTGTCTGCCAGGATATTTTTCCTTTCTCAAGAAGTTCTCTGATGAAGTGCATGTATTCTGCATGTGTGTCGTTCGATGAGTATTTGCCGCGCGCTCCACCGTACTTCTCGACCGAGACGCCTTTTCCGATGAAAGAGGCGTTCTGAAGATCATGGACATCTTTGTAGTTCGGGTTGACGCCTGCGGTAACATCTGCAGAGATCGCTTTAGAGTTCTCAAGGAGCCTTCCCGGAGGGATGCTTATGTTTGTCTTGTCAACATAGTCCTGCGCAAAGTTGTTGAGGACAAGGCTTTCTGCTCCTGTGTTTCCCATCGACCCGATCTCTTCCTTGTCGACAAAGAATCCGACCGTAGTATGTTCTGGATTTTTCGCATCGAGCAATGCTCTAAGGGACGTGTAGGCACAGACCTTGTCATCATGGCCGTAGGAACCGATAAGGGATCGGTCAAGACCGATATCGACAGGTTTTCCTGCAGGGACAAGTTCCAGTTCTGCATAGTTGAAATCCTCTTCTTCCATGCCGTACTTTTCATTAAGGACCTGCATCATGTGCAGCTTGATCTGCTGCTTGACATTATCGTCATCGACTGGGATGTTTCCCACAAGGATGTTGAGCTCTTCACCTTCGACGACGGATTTTGAATCTTTCTCCATCTGCTTGTACGCGAGATGGGGGAGAAGATCGGGGATGATGAATTGCGGATCGCCGTCATTGTCGCCGATGCTGATTGTGACTTTCTTTCCTTTCTTTGTGTAGACGACACCGTGTAGCGCCATAGGATGATTGACCCAGTGATACTTTTTGATGCCGCCGTAGTAGTGCGTCTTAAGAAGTGCGAGATTGGAATCTTCTGTCAACGGTGATGGTTTGAGGTCGAGGCGTGGAGAATCAAGATGGCTTCCGACGATCCTGAGCTCTTCTTTCTTCTTGCCGACGACGAATGCGATGATGGTCTTTGCCTTGATGACCTTGTAGATCTTGTCGCCTGTCTTTGCGGACTTGACTGAGGTGATATCCTTGAAGCCCTTCTTTTTGAGGATCAAAAGGATGCTTTCGGAAGCTTTTCGTTCTGTCTTGCTTTCCTGGAGGAATGCCTTGTATTCTTCAGCGAATGCGAAGACATCCTTGTTCTTCTCTAGCAGCCATGCGTTCTTTTTCTTCTGGAGGAGGTCCTCTTCCATCTTCTGGAATCTTGATTTCTTGTCCATGTCAAACACCCTGAGATGACATGCATCAGGGGATTTATAAATCTTGCTCAGGAAACCTCGGATGGAAACATACACAACCGCATACCACTAAACACAACAATGTGCTACATAAAGAACTGCACCTTTGCCTATAGTACGACGTGAGTTCAGAAGTTACATGGATTTGCCCAAGGGGGTTGCCCCGTCCGGGGTTTGGACAGCACAGAAAAATATGGGTGAACAGGAGCCCGGCATGGTGCTGTTCTGAAAAAATGCTATGCACACATGTCTTCAAAGCCCTCTTCACAAAGGTAAAGAAATAACTTGAAAAATAAAAATGATGGAAGAAACATTCATCTACTCTTTCTCAACCAACTTCCTCAGTTCCTCGATTTCCTCGCGGATGATTGCAAAGCCGCTCTCCCAGAACGCCTCGTTCGTGATGTCAAAGCCTGCTTCTGAAAGCACTTCTGCAGGAGCCTTGCTTCCGCCGTACTCAAGTATCTTCAAGAACTTAGGCACAAACTCTTCGCCCTGTTCCTCGTACTGCTTGATAAGGCTTAAGACCAGAAGGTTGCCGAATGCATAGGCGTAGCAGTAGAATGGTGTATGATAGATGTGCGGGATGTATTTCCATTCATGTTGGAAATAATCCTGGACTTCCATGACACCATCGAACTGCTCTTTGAGGTTTACCATATATGCATCGTTCAGCTCGTCGATCGTCGCGCCGTTCTCGATCATCTCATGCGCTTTCTCTTCAAACAAGACAAAGAACGTCTGGCGTCCTATGGATGCGTACTGGCCGTCGAGCTCGTCAAGGAGGAGTGAGATCTTTTTCTTCTCATCAGATTCTCGTATCAGTCTCCTATAGAGCAGCGATTCTCCGAAGATCGATGCGGTCTCTGCCAGTGGGAGCGTAGCATGGAAGCTGAACTTGTTCTGTTTGCTGGCGAGCAAACCGTGGATACCATGACCTATCTCGTGCATCAGCGTGAAGACGTCGCGCTGCTTCTCGGTGAAGTTTGTAAGGACGTACGGCGTTACATCATTCTGGATCGTTGCGCAGAACGCTCCGCTCCGTTTCCCTTCATAGACATCTGAGTGGACGTGGCTCTCATCAAAGATCTTCTTTGCCTGATTGTATGCTTCTTCTGAGAACTGCTTGTAGGTGTCAAGAACGAGGTCTTGTGCCTCTTTATAG
>JBMCSP010000015.1:0-10815 GCA_048624455.1 Nanobdellota archaeon | reverse complement strand
AGATAGATGATCTTGAGATCGAATCGCTCTCCAATGGAGACATCAGGCTTGAGTGGGACTATGATGAGGTCGACCAAGCAGACGTTGAGACGTATGTTGTCTATCGGTCTCTCGCACCAGGAGTCACAACACTTGACTATTATGATGAGACTGAAAGCACAGGCTTCATCGACGAAGATACTAGAGACAATACGGTATATTATTACAAGATCGCTGCTGTCGATGCAGCAGGCAACAAAGGTTTCCTTTCAAGAGAACTGCAAGCAGTCAGCTCAGGAGGATCTCAGGATTATGCTCCTGCATCCCCCTCGTCGTCGGGCTCAGGGTCATCGGGGTCATCTTCAGGGGGCCTTAAGCGCAATCTTGTCCCTCTCGTCGATGATGCTATCGCAGAATATGGACACTTGAAAAAGACCGCTGACGATGCTGTCTTGCATTTCAGAGGGGCGAAAAGCCTTGATGAAGGCATAATCGAGGATCTTGGCCTTCTCCGTAGGGCATCATCTGCAAAAGGCAACATCTACTCATACATGAAGCAGCTTGAGGATCTCAAGAAAAACGATCTCTCCAAAGAGGATCTGGAGAACGAGATACGCTCTCTTGAGCTGAAACTTGAATCTTCACGATCAAGGCTTCCTGTCAAGGCTTCGCTCATCAAGGAAGAAGATACGCAGAACACAGCAGAGATGCCTGATCTGCAGGATGCGCTTGACGCTCTTCTTAACCTCTTTAGGATCATCGATCTCGATCAGGACATCCGCAGTGAGTATCTCAGGGAAAGCAGCGAGTTGAACGATAAGTTTTCTGTCAACGGGACCGCGAAGATCATTGTCGTGACATTCTCAGACGGATCGACAGAAGAGCTGCTGCTCGTCAAAAAAAGCCTCGAGCAGGCTTCTGAGGAACAGGTTGATACCACAAATATCATCCTCATTGAGGATGTAAGTGATCTTGCCAAGCTTGACAGGGTCACTTTCGTGGATGAACGTCCTGAAACGATGAGCTCAGACGGACTGGTGAAGCTTCCTTTCAGAGAGGAAATCACCTATCATATCAAAGGAAATTTCAAAGATCTTGCAAGCTATGATGCTACGACTGTCATCCTTGACAACTACAAACTTTATTTCGATGAAATCGGCAATCCTCCTGCACAGCCCAAGAAAGAAAAACAGTCTTTCCTCAACGCTAATGTGGTGAAAGACATCATTCCCAAAGGTTCGGGCGGCCAGATGGCTGGCATCCTTGCAGGTATCCTGCTTGTCGGAGCGCTCGGATTCTACTATTTCACCATGGATTCACCAGACGGTATAAAACGTGTATTCAAGAAAAAGAGCAAGGAATCCAAGAAGGCTCAGATGATGACGCAGCTCAAGCCGTTTGATTCGACCGTGAAGCATAAAGAATCTTTCGATGATGCTCTTGCGAGAGCAAATACGCTGATTGATGATATGCGATACAATGAAGCGAATGAGATCTATTTTGATATGGTGCAAAGGCTCGAGAAAGAGATCACCGATCCACAGAAGCGTCAATCCGTCTCGCAGAGCCTCAACACGCTCTATCAGAAGCTGTCGCTCTATCTTAATGTGCACTATGCGAACGTAAGCAAGAACAAAGGTGACTATGACAAGCTCTATGACCATCTCAATACAGTCGTGGAAAACTACAACGCTCTCTGCAATGAGGTGAACTGGGACTCGCCTCTGCTTGAATACGCCAGGGAGCAGCATGAACGCTATACTCAATATCTATTGCAAAACGGGTGAGGGAAATGAACAAAGGGAAAACGGTTGGATTTATAGTGGGGCTCCTGCTCTGCAGCGCTTTTGTCCTTGCTGCAGAAAATGAGACTGTCCCGAGTACGATGAACATCACAGGAAATCTTCCGAGAAGCACTGTCTTCTTCAATGAGGCGGGCGACCAAGGAGATGGATCGATAAGCTTGGTGCCGAACAGCACGCAGCTGCTCTCCTGCTGGGGAACAGCCTATGACCTTGATGGTTTTGGTGATCTCAATGAACTTATCAATGCGACGATCTTTGCAGAGAGCTCATTTAGGTTTGCTCCTGAGAATGAGTCGACAAACTACATGAACAACACCTGTGATACGACAAACCTGCATACGACGGGTGAGTGGAACTGTACGTTTAATGTCCAGTATTTCGCAGAGAACTCTACTTGGACATGCATGGTCAACATCACCAACCAGGACACCCAATACTACAACGATACGATATCAACAACCGCTGTCATAGAGGATCTAGTGGCAATAGATGTGCTCAATTCTACTATCGACTTTGGGCTGAGGGCGGTTACAGAAAATTACACGGCAGATACGAGGGTGGAGATAGCCAATGAAGGCAATGTAGAACTTGATCTTCAGCTTGATGCCTTCAACCAGACGGCAAGCTTCGCTGATGACAACGATCAGGCGTTCAACTGCAGCATAGGTCATATACCCGTCAACTACTTGAGATTTTCCCTCGATCAGGACGATGCATATCTGGATTCGCTTCCGCTCTCCGCATCAGGGGCGACGAGCATAGTGGAACTGAATCTCTCGCATAGGGAAGGCGGAGCAGGGACGTTTGATCCTACCACCGCTCCGACCTATTGGGCTATCGCCATCCCTGCAAACATTGCCGGTACATGCAATGGACAAATCTTATATATAGGGAGACCGAGCTAAATATTGCAGTAACAGGTCAGCATAAGACCGTTTCCTCTGCTCAACAGTTGGTGTTTGAAGATGAGAAGAACAGCAATGTATGGAATCGTAGCGCTTCTTGTATGCATCCTTGTCGCGCAAAACTCTCTAGCGATGAGCATATCGATCAATCCGGCAAGCATACGAAAGACTGGTGATGACTGGATGGTGCGCGGCGGCTATACGGAAAAGACAGTGCGCGTCGCGACAAAGGAGGAGAATGCTGTCGTCAACATCTATTTTGAGAATAGGCAGAATCCGATGAATGAGTGGATAGCGCTTGACCCGCCTGAACGCGTCTTTAATCTCAGCAACGGTGATCCCCGCTATATCACGATAAGTATCGAGCCACCAGAGGATACGCCGAACGGTCAGTATGACACAAGCCTCATCTTCACCATCAAGAACCCGGAAACGTTTGAAGGGATGACCGGAGCGACGATCGATACAGCGGTCGCTTTCATCATAAGCATCACGATCAATGATGAAGAGATGCGTACATGCACTGTCAGGTCTGCAGGCATCTCTGATATAGAGGAAGGCGATTCTCTCCTTTCGCGATTCCTTATCCTCAATACAGGAAATATCAGGCTCAATCCGACGATCCTTATGGAGTTCTGGAACCAAGAGGGTTCTGAAATGGTCAAGACGATCGAGTACGAGAGTCCGCAGATACTTCCTTCAGTCACAGAGGAGATCCTCATCGAGCAGGCAAGCGATGATCTTGATCCTGGCCAATATTTTGTTGACGTCTCTGTCGATGAATGCTACTATGAAGATACCTTGACATTCGATCTGCTGGAAAGCGGCACGCTCAGCGCGGAAGGCCAGCTCATCGGCATTTCCGTACCTGCATGGAACAATCGTTCGGACATCATAGAGCTCAATCCCATCTTCAGGAACACAGGACAAAAAGATGTACAGGCTAGGTTCAAGGGAAAGATCACCTTGGGTGGCACCATCAAGAAGCTGATCGAGACGCAGACCGTCACGGTAGCTCCCGGCAAGCAGGTCAAGATGGAGGCCTTTTTCGAATCGGACGAGCCGGGACGTTATGAAGTGAGCGGAAGGGTGTTTTATGATACAAAACAGACGTTTGAGAAGACCAATAGGTTCAACATTCTTGACCAGTATTCAGTTGAAGAAGAGACTGATGAGGATGGGTTCAGCCTTGCTTTTGTCTTCATCCTGATTGGTGCAGCTGCCTTTACGCTGCTGATCTTGATCAAGAAGAAAAAGATGCGCATCAAGAAGGTGCGGCATCATCACTGAGGGATTACCATGGATGATATTGTTGTTATAGCGATAGTCGGGATAGGTGCTGTATTTCTTATCGTAGGGGCTGTGCTCTATCTCATGAAGCACAAGAAACCAGTCCAAAAGAAGAAGGCTTCTGATGTGCCTGTGCAGCCGCAAGCACTTGTGCAGCAGCAGCCTGTTCAACCTGAGCCCAAGAAGCCTGCACTTGCAGATCCTTACAAAGAAGAAAAGCCTGATTATGAACATATCAGCAGTTTCTTCAAGAGGTTCCCGCAGCTAGGCAATGACAAGCAAAAGATCATCGAAGAGCTCAAGCATTACGACTATGAGAAATTCGACAAAGGCCAGCTGAAGGATTACCTTGAACATCATGGCATCTCCTTTACCGAGAGTGAAGAGATCATGGATGCGATATATCATCATTTCCTCGACAGGAAGAATGCGAAAGTCATCGAGCAGGAGATACCGCATTATCGGAACATGGGATGGAATGATGAACAGATCAAGCAGCATTTTATCAAAGAGGGCTACCAGCGTGGTGTCGTCGAAGAAGGTTTCAATGAATTCCATAAGAAGAACATCTATAACAATTATATCGATCAGATAGTCAAGCACATGAAACCGTTCGTGCTCTCCGGCAAGACTGATAAGGAGATCATCGAGACGTTCGAGAAGCATAACTGGCCTGAGCACCTGCTCAAGGAAGCGCTCCAGAAGACTAAGGATCGCTTAGAGAAAGAGAATTCCGCAGCCTTCCTTGAAGAGGAGATCCTCAAGCTTGTCTTGGAGGGTGAATCAAAGGAGAAGATCGCAAAGACGCTGACGAACAAGGGTTGGCCTGAAGATGAGCTCCAGAAACATTTCTCTGATGTGAGCGAAGGGATCGGGCATCTCAAGAAAGCGCTTGAGAGCGTCGACCTGAACCAGTACAACCTTGACAGGATCAAGGAGGCTCTTCGCAAGAAGAACTGGCCTGATGAGATCATCGACCATACGATAGAGAATCTTGTCCAAAAAGTATCATTCCACAGGAAACTGCACCAGATGAAGGATGAGGTTTTCGGGCTGGTGGAGCAGGGATACAATTCTGTGCAGATCGAGCAGAAGCTCATGTCAGAGGGCTGGGACAAGGGCATCGTGGACAAGACCATCCATAAGATCAACAGAGAGCTTTCAGCACGCGGCGATAAGGAAAAGATCAAGACATTCAATAGCCATGTCTTTGCAAAAGATGATTGGCATAAGCATATAAACGAGAGCTTCTCTGGATTTGATGTGGTGCGGCCTCAGCAAAATACTGAGAACGCCCAACAAGCAAATCCCCAAGAGAGCCAACAGCAGAATGCGTCTCAGCAAGGACAAGAACCGCAGACGAGCGATAAGCAGCAGCACAACCTAGATGACCTGCGCAGCATAGTGGATAACGATGAAACTTCTGATAAGCAATAACGGCAAGACATTTCTTGTCCGCGATGAGACCAAAGAGTTCCATAGCCAGTATGGTTATGTGGGACCTAAAGACCTTCAGGCAGAGCCGGGCTCTATCATAGAGACCAATACAGGCCACAAGCTCTCCGTTATCGATCCTGGAATCATCGACCTGAGGATGAAGATGAAGAGAGGGGCCCAGATCATTCCGAGCAAGGATGTCGGATTCATCATAAGCGAGACAGGTCTTTGCAAGAAGAGCACGGTCATCGATGCTGGAGCAGGCTCAGGAGGTCTTTGCCTCACTCTTGCATTTCTTGTCAAGAAAGTCTATACTTTTGATGTCCGCGATGATCATCTTGAGATTGTCAGGAAGAATAAGGATTTCCTTGGGCTGACAAATCTTAGCGTCAAGAAAGGCGATGTCTATGCAGATAAGCTCCCTAAAGATATCGACCTGGTGACGCTTGATGTTCCTGAGCCTTGGGAAGCGCTTGACAATATCTTCAACGCGTTGAAGCCCGGCGGTTTTCTCGTCACGTATTCTCCATCGATACCGCAGGTATCTGATACTGTCGAAGCGCTTCACGGCCATTCCGGTCTCGTGTACCAGAAGACCGTAGAGATCCTGGAGCGTGAATGGGAATTCTCAGGAAGAAAGATCAGGCCGAAGACCCAGCAGCGCATAGGGCATTCAGGCTTCCTGACGTTTGCAAGGAAGATGAGAAAATAAAAAAAAGCAAGTGAAAAAAGAAAAAACTATAGTGTCTTGTTCTGCTTCAGTCGAACTGATTGAGTTTTGCGTCTTTGGATATCTCTTCAGCTAAGATAGACGCCCTGTCAGTCTTCTCCCAGGTGAAATCTGGATCATCCCTTCCGAAGTGGCCATACGCTGCAGTCTTGTAATAGATGGGTCTTCTGAGATCAAGCTCCTCAAGTATCGCTTTCGGCTTGAGCGGGAAATGCTTTCTGATGAGCCTGATGATCTCGCTGTCAGCGATCGTTCCCGTTCCAAAGGTATCTACATTCACCGAGACTGGTTCAGCCACACCGATCGCATAGGCAACCTGAATCTCACATTTCTTCGCAAGACCGGCTGCGACAATGTTCTTTGCTATGTAGCTGCGCTCCGATCGACCTTGCTTGGGTCCTTGCCGGAGAATGCTCCTCCACCGTGCCTTCCGACGCCGCCGTAGGTGTCGACGATGATCTTTCGTCCGGTCAGGCCTGCATCAGCATACGGGCCTCCCCTGACGAACGCTCCTGTAGGATTGACGTGGATCGCTGTCTCTGTGTCCATCCAATCGGCGCAGATCGGTTCGATGATGTGCTTGATAATGTCCTTTCTGATCTCTTCGTGTGAATGCCCATCGTCGTGCTGGCTTGATATGACTACCGTGTCCACACGAAGCGGCTTGCCGTCTTCATCGTACTCTACTGAGATTTGGGATTTTCCGTCCGGACGCAGGTACTCGATCGACCCGTCGCGGCGTACCCTGCTGAGCTGCTTGGTAAGCTTGTGTGCTAGGATGATAGGGAGCGGCATCAGTTCAGGAGTCTCGTCGCTCGCGTAGCCGTACATCATACCCTGATCTCCTGCACCCTGCTCTTCATGCATGCCGTCATTCTCATCGACGCCTTGGGCGATATCGGGAGACTGCTCGGTAAACTGCACCCAGACGCTCGCGGTCTCGTGCTCTATACCGTAGTCTGAGTGTGTATATCCGATATCTTTGAGAGTCTCCCTGACGATGCTGGGGATGTCGACATATGCCTCGGTCGTCATCTCGCCAAAGACCATCACGCCGCCGTTTTTCACGCCCGTCTCGCAGGCCACCCTTGACATGGGATCCTGGCGGAGGGCCTCATCAAGTATGGCGTCTGATATCTTGTCGCACATCTTGTCTGGATGTCCTTCTGTCACTGATTCTGAAGAAATGATGTAATGTCCTTTTGTAATTTCTGCGATGGTAATCACCACATAGCAAGCCTCATACCACCTATATAAGCATTATGATAGAATGATACATGCTTATGATAGTCATAAGTCGAGTGAAGATGGCGGATTGCTGATTACCGATGAGAACAGTGTATCTATAAAAAACGCATATCTCGACGTGAGAGCTATTCTGAATCCGAATTCATGTCGAACTCTGAGTTGTAGCTCTCTTCATCTTCGTAGCCTTTCATGAAGCCTTCTTCCTCAGGAGAGATCTCATCGTTATCCATCTGCTCCTCAGGCGCTTCCTGAAGGGAATCGTCTGCATAGTCGTCGTCTTGCATGTTTGAACGTTGTACCAAGACGTTTTTAAAATTTTCTATCGCCTTTTAAAGCGGAAAGTATTTAAGAGGTCCTGGGTTCTACAGCCTTCTATGGTGACCCGCGAAAGGTTCAAGGTCTATGGCAATGTGTTTGACCGATACACGCTCAACAACCTGGACAGGCTTGCCGCAAGGCATCTCTTTGACGAGCTGAAGTCAAGCGTCTCGATAGGCAAAGAAGCAAATATCTTTACCGCTTCGAAAGGAGATGATCTGATCATCGTAAAGATCTATCGGCTTGTCTCCTGCAATTTCAACAAGATGTTTGAGTATCTCAAACAGGATCCTCGCCTGACCGGTTTGAACAAGCAGCGGCGTAAAGTCATCTTCGCCTGGACGAAGCGGGAGTACCGAAACCTCCTCAAGGCAAGGGATGCAGGGATAGATGTCCCAACACCCCTGGATGTCCTTGACAACATCCTTCTTCTTGAGGACTTAGGTGATAGTGACGGACCTGCACTGCAGCTCAAGGATGTTGATTTTGCTGAACTTGGCCTTGAGCAGGCCCAAAAGGTCTATAAGGCAGTTGCCCATAGCATGAAGAAACTGCACAAAGCAGGTCTTGTGCACGGCGATCTTTCCTCCTTTAACATCCTGCTTCACAAAAAACGACCCTATTTCATCGACTTTTCACAGGCAACAGTCAAAAAAAGCTACCAATACGATGAGCTTCTTGACAGGGATATCAGCAATATCGCAAGCTTCTTTTCAAAGATCGGTGTTGATGCTGACGCCGACCGCCTGCGTAAGGAGATAACAGGCAAGGATATCGCAGGAAGCAATCCCTGATCCTCTTCACTTCGTCGAGACAAAAACGTATCCTGAAATAGGAGGATTTAAAAAAAGGCTGTCATTTTTTCTGTCCATGGTTGACATAAACGGCAGGGAGCTGTATTCGCATGAGCTAAAGATCCCTAAAGAACGGGTAGCGGTTCTCATCGGTAAAGATGGAGAGACGAAAGCTGCCATAGAGGAGAGGAGCGCTGTACAGCTTAATGTCAATTCTGAGGAAGGCGATGTCTTCATCTCCGGCAAGGATCCGTTGATGCTCTTCAACGCTAAAGAAGTCGTGAAGGCTGTCGGAAGGGGTTTCAATCCGGAGATCGCTCTCATGCTCCTCAAGGTCGACTACATCCTCGAGCTCATCAGCCTCAAGGATATCGCCAAGAATAAGAATCATCTTCTCCGCGTCAAAGGGCGTATCATCGGAACTGAAGGAAAGACCAGGGGCATCATCGAGGAGCTGACCATGACGTATGTGTCTGTCTATGGAAAGACAGTCGGCATCATCGGCAGGACTGAGAACGCCAATATCGCGAAGCGTGCAGTGACGATGCTCATCGAAGGGAGTCCTCACAGTTCTGTCTATAAGTTCCTTGAGGGTCAGCGAAAGAGCATGCGCTATGCAAGGGATGATGAGGACGAGATCGCTGACGATTTCAAGAAGTATGAGAACGACAGCGATGATCAGGACGAACAGTCGATGAATAGTCGATACTAACGCATCTTCTACGCATCTTTTTTGATTGTTCTCTGGAACACCATAAACTTTATTAAGGGGTATTTTGTGTGTCTCTTCTAGATACATCCACTATTGTGTGTGTTTGAGAGAGTATCATTGAGTAACTATGGGACAGACAGCAGAACAGATGGCGAAGAGTCAGCGTGACATATCTATCGCTGAATTCTTCGAGAAGAACAGGCATCTCTTGGGCTTTGACAACAAGCGAAAAGCACTTCTGACCACGATCAAGGAAGCGGTCGACAATTCTCTTGACGCATGCGAGGAAGCAGGCATCCTTCCCGAGATCATCGTCGAAGTCATCGACATGGGCAATGACCGCTATCGTGTCATCGTGGAAGATAACGGTCCCGGTATCGTGAAAGCGCAGATCCCAAAAATCTTTGCGAAGCTTCTCTATGGCTCCAAGTTCCATCGCCTCAAGCAGAGCAGGGGACAGCAAGGAATCGGTATCTCTGCGTCAGTCATGTACGGCCAGCTCACGACAGGCCGTCCTGCTAAGATCACGTCAAAGACCGGTCCGACCAAACTTGCGCATTACTTTGAGCTTCGCATCAATACGCAGAAGAATGCTCCTGAGATCCTGAAGGATGATGAGAAGGAATGGAATAAGGAGCATGGCACGAAGATCGAGATAGATCTTTCTGCGAATTACTTGAAAGGCAGCCAGTCTATCGATGAATACATCCGAGAGACAGCGATCGTCAATCCTCATGTCACGATCATCTATACTAATCCTAAGGCTGAGCAGATCATCTTCCAGAGGGCAAGCGAAAAGCATCCGAAAGAGGCGAAAGAGATCAAGCCGCATCCCTACGGCGTCGAGCTTGGAACCTTGATCAAGATGCTGAACATGTCCAAAGAGAAGACGCTGCAGCAGTTCCTCACAAAAGAGTTCACGAGAGTCAGTGCCAATGTGGCAAAGACTGTCTGTGAGAACGCCCGCCTTCCGCCGAAATCAAAACCGTTACGATTGTCGCGCCAGCAGGCGGAAGATCTCTACAATGGGATCAACGAGACCAAGATCATGGCTCCGCCGACCGATTGCATCGCGCCGATCGGAGCAGAGCTTATCGAGAAAGGCATCAAGAAAGAGATCGATGCTGAGTTCTATGCATCGGTCACACGGCCTCCTAATGTATACAGCGGCAATCCGTTCATCATCGAAGCCGCTATCGCCTATGGAGGAGATATCCCTTCCGACAGGTCGATCGAGATCCTTCGTTTCGCAAACCGGGTTCCTCTGCTCTACCAACAGGGTGCCTGCGCTGTAACGAAAGCGGTCCAGGATACCATCTGGCGAAACTATGGATTGTCGCAATCACAGAGATCCATCCCGGTCGGTCCTGCAATCGTCATGGTCCATCTGGCATCAGTCTGGGCTCCGTTCACCTCTGAAGCAAAAGAGGCTATCGCTCATTATCCGGAGATCATCAAGGAAATGAAGCTCGCGCTTCAGGAATGCGGGCGAAAACTTGGCTCCTACGTCGCAAAGAAGAAGAAAGTCGGCGAAGAGCTCAAGAAGCGATCCTATATCGAGAAGTATATGGGATATATAGGCCAGGCGCTTCAGGAA
>JBMCSP010000014.1:0-11139 GCA_048624455.1 Nanobdellota archaeon | reverse complement strand
TGCTTCGACGCGAGCGATCTCGGAAAAAGCAGTGCCGAGATCATCAACGACGTCGTCGATACGGTCGTTGGTCGCATCGATATCGTCTGCGTTGGCGGTGACGCGGGCATCGATCTGGTCGACGAAATTTGCAAGGTCAGTTACGAACTGCCAAATGTCATCAATTTCTTCATTGATGTCATCAATGTCGTCTTGCTGTTCGTCATCGCGTTCGTTGTTGTCGTCGAGCTGGTTTTGGTGGCTGCTCAGAGGATCCATGCAGCTGGCCAGCAGTCCGAACGCGAGAAAGAGCACGAGCACAATGCTCATGTATCGAAGAAATGTTTTCATTTCTGTCTCCTTGGTTGGTGAGATAGTTGCATGCAAACTGCACGCAGTTTGGGTTTGCGGTTCCTGCGCCAAAAAATGTTTAACGCAGGAAGTCGCGGGGGTTGATCTCCAGGCGAAGCTGGAGGCCGTAGGTGTCGAACGCTTTGTCAGGGTTGTTCAGCTGTTCGATGTTGTAGTCGTAGAAGACGCCAAGACGGAAGAACTGGTCTTCCCAAGGATCCTCCTCGACATCACGGAAGAAGTTCAGATAACCACCTACTTGTGCCCGGAACCGCTCGCTATCGGCATCCTCGATCTCTAGGACCGTATAGGAAACCTCGCGGACAGCGAAGGTCACCCATGGTACATGGGTCGGGCTGTACTCAAAAGAGCCAGCAACTTTCCAGGCGGTAGCGTTGTCGGTCGCGCTTGCTTCAAGGCTTCCTTCAACACTGAATCGAGCTTCTTCACCTACCAGATTGAGCTCGAGTGCGGGAATGATGGAGGCAACAACCTCATCATCAGTTCCACCTCGGTAGATCTCGCTATCGAGACCTGCGGTACCGAAGCTTGCCTGCACTTTTGCCCTGATAAGCTCATAGGGCATGGAGATGATGACGCGCGGCTCAACTCCCCACTCATTGTCGGAATTATACTCTGCCTTGGCACTAGTAAGGAAATAGACGAGGCCAGTCTCATCATTGGTATACACCATGCCGCCTTCAGCCTGGGCACGTCCGATCAGGTCCTGCCATCCATCGTCGTTGTAGTTATCGTAGTTTGCTTCGCCGATACCGGTAAAGCTGACGAAAGGATTGAGACCTTCACGGTCAAGATTCATCATGCGGACTTTGTAGGGATCTTCGAGCGCTTTCGATGCTGCAAGTTCATCCTGTAGACGGGCGATCTCTGCGTCCCTATTTTCCACCTGGCCCTCGAGGTCTTCTACCTGGCCTTCAAGCTCGGCGATCAGCGCGTTCTTCTCTCGGATCATCGCCTGCAGCTCTTCGACCTTGGTCTCAGCTGCCTCTTTTTCGCTCAGAGTCATGAGCAGATCCTCTTCAGTGGTCTGAAGATTTTCTGCTGCTTCCTGCTCGGCGGCTTCAAGTTCGGAGATCCGTTGTTCATCCGCATCTGCGTTTGCCTTAGCAGCCGCGAGTTCTTGGCGTGCCTGTTCCAGCTCTGCTACTGCCTGCTGTCGGGCCGCCATGGCGCCTGCAAAGCGCTCTTCTGCGGCAACTCTTGCGGCTTCAAGCTCTTCCCACTCATTGGTAAGATCGGCGTAGTAGCCGCTGAAGACCGAGAACGGTTGGACGTCAAACATGACATACTGTTCAGTGAGATCGAGCCATTCGACGTCATCTGCGTACTCTTCAAATCCCATTTCGGAATACGGATAGGGCTGCTGGCTGTGAGGCTTGAGCTTCACGTCTGCTTCCGGGGAATAGGAAGCATAGCGATACTCTCCTTGTTCCCTATCGAAGACAAAGACCAACGATTGCACTGTCGGGTTCTCAGCAGCTCTTCCCCAGACTGCGGGATCGCGTTCGCCGACAGGTTCATCAACGATGAGAACTCCCACCGTTTCGCTTCCCTCGAGTCCGAAGAGATGGACGAAAACCTGGTTGAGAACGCCGAGTTGGGGAACACCCTCAACGTCTTGGCTGAATGCCGTTCCGCTGGCCACGAGTGCAAATATCATGATCAGCAGAATTACAGAAAATCGTTTCATTTCCTGCTCCTTGTAATAAGTTGCTTGATACCTAACTCAACGAGCTAGCTTGTTCCGCAGATTATTCTCTCCTCTGTGCAAGGATCCTTGTTTCTTACCATAAGCCCTCCTTTCTTGCCGGGGTTTTCCGGTGACTGTTCTGAAGAATTCCTTTGACTCTGTCTTGGTGCCTATACTGATGATGTTCACAACACTATGAGAAAGATGCTCAACATCGTCTGGAAACGCTGTGGAGCGTGAATCCAGGATGTTCCGGTTCTCTCGGCCTCATCGTGCAGGCGGTGTTTACCACGCGTGTGCATTCGATTAAGGTCTCACGGTGTAGCGTGCAAGAGGAAGCAGACAGCCTCCTTGATGCAAAAGTCAAAAAGACACCACTACAAAGTCACAAATGAACGCCACAGCAAGCAGTTCTTATTTATAAAACTATGTGAAAAATGATAATCTAGTTATAATTTTGAGCTCTTGTTGCCTGTTTTTTTTGAAGAATTCAGAAAAGCTCTTAAAGAAATCCTGGTTTATATGCACCATGAAAGCTGTACCGCAAGCTACGATGACCGGCCGAAGGATAATCTCTGAAGATTCCGATAAAGCAAGGGAGCTCTATGCGAAAAGCCGTTTCGGCGAGATTGAGCAGGGTTGTGTCCACTTTTCAGTGTATGAAGGGCTATTCTTGCTTGACAAAGAGAAGCTTAGGATCGTCGATGGGCAAGGGAAGCTTATCACTCATTCGCGTTTCATCAAGAGAATGAAGGGGAAGAATGATTTTCTTGTCCGTTATGCAGTCTTCAAGGATCTTCGTTCCCGTGGCTATATCGTCAAGACAGCACTCAAGTTTGGTGCTGATTTCAGGGTGTATGATAAAGGTATCAAGCCGGGTGAAGACCATGCACGATGGATCGTCTTTTGCGTGCATGAATCTGAGAAGCAGACATGGAAAGATTTCTCGGCCAAGAACCGTGTGGCTCATTCGACGAAGAAAAATCTCCTTATCGCCGTCGTGGATGATGAGCTTGACGCCACATACTGGGAAGTGTCGTGGGTCAAGCCATAATCTTTTTTTCTTCGGGTAAAAGCTTTTAAACTTTCTTCCTTACCTTTGAGGTATGTCACTGCAAGATGCTGTTCTTGATATCGTCAAGGAGAAAGGGCCGCTTCTTCCAGCAGAGATCGTCAAGGAGACGAACCAGCGGACAGGAAAGCAGACTGACATGTTCTTCATAGGAGCTGTCCTGTCTGAACTCATGGGATCAAAGCTTGTCAAGATGTCTCATGCAAAGGTCGGCGGATCACGGTTGTACTATTGCCCAGGACAGGAGGAAGGTCTGCAAAAGCTCTACGACCATCTCAACGACAAGGAACAGAAGGCATTTGATATGCTCAAAGAGCACCACGTGCTTCGCCACAGGGATCTGGATCCGGTCATCAGGGTCGCTCTGTCTCAGATGAAAGATTTCTCGCGCACCATCGAGGTCAAGCTTACTGAAACAGAGATCTTCTATGCATGGTATCTCCTCCCTCTTGAAGAAGCGCAGCGAAAGATCAAAGAGGTGCTGCAGCCTGAAATCGACGCGCTCAAGAAATCGAAAGAGACAGCGCAAAAGCTCCCTGAAAAACCGGTCGAGAAAGCGATCGAGCAGGAGAAGTCAGAAGTGAAGAAACCCCAGGAACCTGTGAAGGACGATCAGGCATTCATCCTCCAGCAAAAATCTTCACAGCTGCAGAAAGCTTCGAACACACAACAGGTACACAAAAAAGATGATTCGCAAGAGAAACAATCCCGCCTCGATTCTCCGTTCGATGTTGAAGACGAATTTATGAAAGAGGTCATCTCCTACCTCCAAGCTCAAGACATCACAATACTAGAGGCTGTTCTGCTCAAGAAGAACAGCGAATGCGAGTTTGTCGCGAAGATCAACAGCCAGATCGGAAAACTCACCTATTACATCTATGCCAAGTCAAAGAAGAAGGTCAACGAGACCGATCTCAGCTATGCATATGTAAGAGCGCAGAACAGGAATCTTCCGCTCTGCTACATCACGCCAGGAGAGCTCACCAAGAAAGCAGCAGAAGCTCTTGAGACCGACCTAAAGGCAGCCAACTATCTTCAGATGCAGTGATCAGTGATACGTCATGTTCATCCGTCAAAAGATTATATACAATCAACCCTATGCATACCTTGTCCGTACAAGGTGGGACAAACGCTCCAAGAAAGTAAAACAGAAAGTCTCCAGATACCTTGGCAAGATCCACAATCCTGATAGGATACGAAACACTGCTTTTTCTGACTATCATGATGTTGATATCAGTTCTTATCTTGAGTCAGCCGACCTGAAGAGGATCGTTGCCGATCTTGTCGAGCTGGAGTTTCATAGACATGGATTTGTCAAGAAGAGCAAGTATGTCATGACAAACGGCATCCTTGATGTGGAGCTTGACAGGCTCAAGAAGGTCTTTGCCATGAACGAAGGGTTCATGAACAAGCATACGGTGAGAGACATCTTCACTTATGATAAGCTTCTTGAAGAAGGGACTACGCGCGTCCCGTTCAAATTTGCAGCGCTTTTTGTGAATGCGGGCATCGACATCGATAAAGAGCTGTTTATAGGCTTGTATGAGAAGCTTTTTTCAGCAACTCTAGAATGAGCTGAAAGTCCTGTATTCTTCTTCTGCAGCAGATGTGGGGTAAATGCTTACTTTTTTTAAGATAGTGCCTAAACAACACCGGGCTCTGTCTTAACATTTATTAATCATCACGCCCTCCATGATGGCATGGGAGTCAAGATAAGAGATCTCATCAAGCCAAAAACTATCGAATATGCCGACCTCTACAATAAGATCCTTGCTGTCGATGCGTTCAATATGCTCTATCAGTTCATCACGACCATCCGGCAGCCTGACGGTTCTCCGCTGACCGATGAGAACGGCAAGGTCACGTCGCATCTTATCGGCCTGTTCTACAGGCTCTCAAATCTTATCAAGATGAACATGAAGCTGGTCTTTGTCTTTGATGGAGAGAGCCCTGAGCTGAAAAAACAGGAGCGAGATAGAAGAAAAGATCTCAAAAGTGAGGCTCAACGCAAGTATGATGAGGCGAAGGAAGCAGAAAATGTTGAAGGCATGAAAAAGTATGCGGGACGCACATCGGTCCTCACCAAAGAGATGATCGCAGAGGCCAAGGAGCTTATTACGGCATTAGGGATACCCATCGTCCAGGCGCCGAGCGAGGGAGAAGCTCAGGCAGCCCATATGGTTGCACAAGGTGATGCGTATGCGGTCATGAGCCAGGATGCTGATTCGCTGCTTTTTGGCGCTTCACGCGTCGTCAGAAACCTCTCTATCAGCCAGCGAAGAAAAAAGACGAGCAAGATAGGATATGATAAGGTACTTCCTGAACTGATCACAGCGGATGATGTCTTTGAGGATCTGCAGATAAGCAAAGAACAGATGATCATCCTTGGCATGCTCGTCGGGACAGATTTTAATATAGGGGGAATCAAGGGGATCGGCCCAAAGAATGCTTTGAAACTGGTCAAGGAGTACGAGAAGCGATGGGATGAACTCTTTGCGCATGTCGAGTGGAGCTCGTTCTTTGATACAGAGTGGAAGGATGTCTATCGTGTGTTTACTGAGATGCCTGTCAACGAAGATTATGACCTTTCGTGGAGTGGAGTTGATGGAACTGAAGTGAAGCGCATCCTTGTCAGAGAACATGCGTTCTCAGATGAGCGTGTCGACAAAGTCCTGCAAGATATTGGCGAATCAGACATTGGCAAGCAGAAAGGGCTCAATGATTTTTTCTGAACCTCATAATTTAAATATGGTCTTCGATTAATTTCAATGATGGAAACAGTTATGCGCGTCCCGCTCAGAGATGCGAATGATGCCAAGTCATTTCTCATCAGGAATGATCTTATGGACTTCTCGAGAACTTTTGATAAAGACAAACGATACATCTATTTCCCTATCAAGAAAAAGGTTGCAACAAAAACTGATTTTCGCTACACGATCATCGAGCGGGAGCTTGCTGAGAAACCGATCCAGGAGTCATTCAAGGAGGCGGTAAAGAAGCATCTGAGCAAAGATGAGCTTGAGCTTCTCAAGACATCGTATGATGCTGTCGGCGACATAGCCATTCTTGAGATAGACGACGAGCTTCGGAAAAAAGAAAAGCTCATCGCAGAGACGCTTCTTGAATCCAATGCTGCTATCAAGACGGTCCTTCGAAAATCAGGTTCACACTTCGGCGTATTTCGGACGCAGAAGATGATCCATCTCGCTGGTGAAAAGAAGAAAGAGACGGTGCATAAGGAGAACGACATCGAGCTGAAACTTGATGTTGAGAAAGTTTATTTCTCTGTCAGGCTGAGCACTGAGCGAAAGCGTGTAGCACAACAGGTCAAGACCGATGAGCGCATCCTTGTCCTTTTCTCTGGTTGCGCTCCATATCCCTGCGTCCTTGCAAAAAATGCAGAGCCGAAATACGTCTGCGGCGTTGAGATAAATCCGGATGGGCATCGTTATGGTTTGGAGAATGTCAAACGCAACAAGCTCAAGAATGTCTACCTCTCAAACAGGGATGCAAAAAAGACAGAGAAGATACTCAAGGATTTCAAGGATATTCCTGATTTTGATCCACACTTTGATCGCATCCTGATGCCACTACCAAAGTCTGCTGCAGACTTTCTTGATGCTGCATTGTTCTTTGCGAAGAAAGACACAATCATCCATTTCTATGATTTTCTTCATGAGGATGAATTTGAGCAGGCGCATCAAAAAATAAAGGAAGCATGCGAGCGTCATCTGATGGGGCATGAGATCATCGAGACCGTGAAATGCGGTCAGCATGCACCTCACATCTTTCGTATCTGCGTCGATTTCAGGGTTTTCTAAAATGTTCTATCGGTGCTTGTACTGCATCAGTCTTTTCAGCCGCCTCTAGACGTCTAGACGCGCGTCTATGGTCGACCAGACGCGTCTGATCATTCAGAGAATTATAATTATACTATTTTTTGTGTTGTGCTCATGTCCTCCTAGAAAATAAGTGCTCAGCAGTTACTCCTGTCATCATAGATCAGCGGGTGTTCACTTCATCATCGCAGTTGATTAGAATGATGTGTAGTATTTAAGTTTCTCGGAAAAAATGGAAAAGAAAAAAGATCAACCGAAGAGGCGCATGTAGTCATTGCCTTCAGACTTCTCTTCAGCCTCAACTTTCTTGATAGCCTCATAGAAGTGGTTCTGGGTGACCTCGTTCGTGTTGTCGCGGATTGCAAAGTATCCTGCTTCTGTGCATGCCGCTCTGATCTCTGCGCCTGAAAAATTGTTCATGCGTTTGATCAGTGCAGTGACTTCGATATTCTTTGACAACGGCATCTTTGCAGAATGGATCTTGAAGATCTCTTCGCGCGCCTTCTTGCCTGGGTACCCAACCTCGATCAATCGATCGAGACGTCCCGGCCTTGTTATGGCAGGATCAAGAATATCTTTTCTGTTGGTGCACCCGATGATCTTGACGTTATCAAGAGGCTTGAATCCATCTACCTCTGCAAGAAGCTGCATGAATGTTCGCTGGACTTCTCGTTCGCCAGATGTTCCCACTTCGATCCTGTTCGCCGCTAGAGCATCAAGCTCATCGATAAAGATGACTGCAGGGGCCCGTTCTCGTGCGAGATCAAAGATCTCTTTGACCAGTTTCGCTCCTTCACCTATGAATTTTTGCACCAGTTCTGAACCGACAACTTCGATAAAGGTAGAATTTGTAGACGCAGCGACTGCTTTTGCCATGAGCGTCTTACCTGTTCCTGGAGGACCATAGAGAAGGACGCCCTTTGGAGGATGGATTCCCATCTTCTTGAAGAGCAGGGGTTTTATCAGTGGAAGCTCGATGACTTCCTTGAGCTCATTAGCCTCATGCTGAAGACCGCCGACCTCGTTCCAGCTGATCTCTGGCTTCTCGATGATGACAAACTTATCGACATTGAAATGCTTGACTGTCTCTACTTTCTTGATGATCGTGAGATTTTTTTGCTCACAGAGGATGGAATCGCCTGGGTGCAGCTTTTCACTGTCCTTAGAGACGCCGACGACGAACTGATTTCCGTTCGGAGCCTTGATCATCGCGTTCTCTCCGACATAGTCGACGAACTCGCATACCATGAATGGTGTCTGCTTGTATCGTTCAAGCTCTAATTTGAGGCGTGAGATCGTCTCTTTCAGCACTTTGTTCTCTTCTTCGTACTGATTGATGTCTGTACTGTACCCATACATGACCTTGTCTAAATCCTCTTTCGTGTCTTCTTCATTGATGGTCATAGAAACCAACCCTATGTATCTTCTCTGATGAGCCTACTGAAGTGAACCCTCTTTATTAAATCTTTTCCTTTGGTTTTCTGCGAATGGCCGTCTAAAGATTTGGATCCCGTCCATGGGCGCCCATGGTCGACCATGGGCGCGTCTATGGGCGTCTAGACGCGTCTAAACGCCCGCCCAAAATCGTGACGCGCGCCCAAGTTTCCTGGAAGATTTTCTAGACGATGATCTGAATTTTTTCGGAATTTTCTGTCTGAATCGACGAGAAATTTTTTTTGGCCGTCTAAGTTTTTTTTGACGGCTTTAGACGGCCGTCTAAGAATCTGTAAACATCTTACATTTAAACTGAAAATCCTTTGTGAAAGTCGTAAAATTTACTTGCATATTTTCTCCGTTTTTGGGCGGTAACATGGTTTATAGCACTAATAGGGGAACAAGTGGGCGTATGTTTTATAAGAAAAAGTAGACCATAGACTATATACGTTTTGTGACTAGTACCTTCTTGATGTTCTCCGGAACGAAGTATCGTTTGATGCCATTCCTGTCTGTCAGCTCTTTGATAGGGAACCCTTTGTTCTTGATATGGCAGACATGATTCTTCACCGTATTTGCAGAAAGGTTACTGACCATCGCGATGTCCTTGTAGCTCAGCTTCTGGCTGGTGTTGACCAGTTCGGCAAGGACGTTCTTCTCTGCCCTGGTCAAGATCGTCGCATAGTGCTCGATGGGTGGCTTTTCGTCTTCAAAGATCATGCTGGAATTATAATCCTGCATATGTGAAGCGCTTTCTTGGGCGTCTAGACGGGTCTCTGGGCGCGTCTGGACGTCTATGGTCGTCTGCTGTTTTGTCGTCGAGAGATCGTTGACGACCCGGAAAAGGTCGACCAGATATTTGTTATATTTGTCAAACGCTTGAGAAATATTGTTTTCCAGATTCTGCAGGGCTTCTTCCTGCTTTCTAGACGTGTCATGAAGGTGCTGTATCCATCGGTTGATGTTCGTGATATCAGTATGGTGGATCTTCTGATGATGATCGTGTTTTCCATGAAGAACCTGGTGCGAAGCATGCAGGTCTTTGTGGTTTGTGTGCAGATAATTGATCCATTTTTTCTGCTCTTCGATATCGCCCTTCATATTGCTGAAGCTGTATGCTATGTTGTCTTTAAGCTTCTCAAGGTCTTTCTTGGCCAGCTGGTCGCGCGGCCTAAACAGTTTTCTGATGTGTCGTATCACATACCCCACCCAATAATGTATATGTCGTCAAGCACCTATATAAATTTTGTGCGTCTTAACCATATTTCCATGCGTTCTATCATGTGTTTTTTACAAGCAAAACCTTTAAATAGAACAGTAATATCTTCCACATATCCAGTTGAGGGGAAATTACATGGACGAAGAATCAGATAAGAGATTTGCCAAACAGCTTCTCGGAAAGACGATTGTCAGCAAGACGGGAAAGCGGTTCGGCGAAGTAGGAGACATCATCTTTGAGACGAAATCCGGTGAACTCATTCATATGGTTGTCAAGAACCCGACAGCCTATACGGAGAAACTCGATCTGGAAAAAGATAAGTTCGGCTATCTGCTTATTCCATTCAGCGTCGTCATTGCGATCGGCGACTTCATGGTCATTGCGGAAGAAGACATCATCTGATTCTCATACTCTCTTTTTCATTTCCTGATTCTTAGACTTCCTGGTCAATAGAATGTGGTGAGTGTGAATGCTAGGCGACAGGGATAATGCATCGGCGATATGGACAGAAAAATACAGACCTTCTACATTTTCTGAGTTTGCAGGCCAAGACCACGTCCTGAGCAGGGTCAGATCGTTTGTCGAGAAGAAAAACATGCCGCATCTTCTCTTTGCCGGTCCTGCAGGTGTTGGAAAGACGACGCTTTCTCTCATCATCGCCAAAGAGCTGTTTGGAGAGAACTGGAGAGAGAATTTTCTTGAGCTGAACGCTTCTGATGAGAGGGGCATCGATATCATCAGAAACAATGTTAAGGATTTTGCGAAGACACGTTCCCTGAAAGAGATTCCGTTCAAGATCATCTATCTGGATGAGTGCGACGCTCTGACACGCGAGGCGCAGCAGGCGCTACGGCGTACCATGGAGAACTACACCAAGACGACGCGCTTTATCCTTTCCTGCAATTTTTCGTCAAAGATCATCGATCCGATCCAGAGCCGATGCGCTGTTTTTCGGTTCCGCAAACTTCCAAAAGAAGACATCAGCTCGATGGTCGATGGCATCGCAAAACAAGAAAATATCACCGTGACTGACGGCGGCAAAGAAGCACTCTTCAATGCATCGGAAGGAGACTGCAGACGATTGAAGAATCTGCTCCAATCAAGCGCGACGCTCTCAGCTACTGTCGATGAAGAGACGGTCTATTCGCTCGCATCTGTAGCCAAACCAGAGGAGATCAAGAAAGTCCTTGAGCTTGCCGTCTCCGGGAAGTTTTCTGATGCCCGAAAGATGCTCCTTGACGTAGGACTGAATTTTGGTCTGTCCGGGCTTGATATTATCAAGCAGCTCCAGCAGAATGTCCTGGAGCTTGACATGCCTGACAAGGCGAAGATGAAGCTCATCGAGAAATGCGCACAGGCAGAGTTTCGGATGGTCGAGGGATCAGATGAACACATCCAGCTGGAAGCCCTCCTTGCATTCGCTGCACAGATAGGGTTGCGCTAGCTTATTCTCACTTTTCTGCGATAAAATATTTAAATGCCTGGATGTTAAATTTCCCCATGGAGGGGAATGATCGGAAAAAGCACTCTATCT
>JBMCSP010000013.1:0-11374 GCA_048624455.1 Nanobdellota archaeon | reverse complement strand
AAGATTATCAAAGACGATCTGCGTCACGCCGTACTTATCGCGGAGATCGACGAACAGGACGCCCCCATGGTCGCGCACCGAACGGACCCATCCCGCAAGCGTCACTGTCGTTCCATCATCTTTTTTCGTTATCTCATTGCATGTCTTTTCCCGAAGCATCATTTTTCACCGTGGATATATATAGTATCATTATCATTTCATAGCATCAAGCTGCCTGTGCAGCTCTTCCTTGACATCATCAGGCATCGCCTGTCCTTTCACTTTCTTCATGACCATGCCGACCAGATAGTTTGCGGCCCAGTACTTTCCTGAGAGGTAATCATCGGCTGCCTGCTGGTTCTCCTTGATGACTTCAGCGCAGACTGAGGGCAAGTCGATTGCCAAGACAATGAGATCGTTCTCCTCAAGATGCTTCTCTACATCAAGTTCCGGCTGTTCAGCAATGAGCCGTGCCACTTCCCGTGCTGTATGGTTGTTGATCTTTCGCTCAGCGAACAGTGTGACCAGTTTCTTCAGTTGTTCTCCTCGTGATGGAATATCTGCAGGAATAATGAGCCCATCGTTGATGAGCGAGATGACTTCTCTCTTGAAGTACTTTGCGACAAAGGCAGCATCTTTCACATCCTTGATAGCATCATCAAAGACATCAGATATCTCGCGGATAGAAGCGATCGTCTCTGCATCTTCCTGTTTGAGTCCGATCTCGGTATACCTGTCGATGCGTTCATCGATCATCTCAGGGAGGGATGCTCTTATCCTTTCCACATACGGATCCTCAAGCGGACGTGGCAGGATATCGGTCTCATAGATATAGCCATAATCCTCTTCCGTCTCTTTGAGCCTCTGCGAGACCGTGACCTTCTGCAGATTATCATATCCTCTTGTCTCCTGGACAACTTCGGAAGGGTGCTGCTGCTGTCTCAGGATCTCATACTCGAGCGCGTCCTGGATATCCTTGAATCCTGAGACACCTTTGATCTCGACGCGGCAGTAGCCTGACTCTTTTATCGAGATGTTCAGGTCAGCCTTGATCGTGCCGTTCGCATAATCAAAGATATCAAGATAATTGACAATCGACAATAATTTCTTGATGAATGCCCGAGCCTCTTCGGCGCTCGTCATATCCGGTTTTGTGACGATCTCGCACAACGGCGATCCGCTGCGGTTGTAATCGATGATCGTGTGCGAGCTCTTGTGCTGCAGTGCGCCGGGGTCCTCTTCGACATGGATCCGCTCGATCCCTATCTCCTTTCCGTTGACAAGTACTGATCCGTCGGTTCCGAGCGGCTCTTCATACTGTGTGATCTGAAAATTCTTTGACAGGTCAGGATAGAAGTATGTTTTTCTTGAAAAGATCAGTTTTGGTGCGATCGTGCATTTCAGCGCATGGGCAAGCCTCAGCGCATACTCGATAGCTGTCGCATTTACTGAAGGGCGCGCTCCCGGATGCCCGAGGCAGATCGGACAGATGTTGGCGTTAGGCTGATCGGTATGGCTGTTCTTGCACGAGCAGAACAGCTTGCTCTTCGTATTCAGCGAGACATGGATTTCAAGACCGATCACTATGTCTGACGTGAACTCACTCATCACGGACCACCTCGATGCCTTTGCCGATCGATATGAGTTCAGGCTCGCTGAGATGTTTCCCGACAATCATGATCCCGTACGGCAGCTCTCCTTCCTGCTGGATGGGGATGCTCATGTGGGGAAGACCTGCGATATTAGGCCCGACAGTCAGGAAATCGAAGAGGAGCTCCTGTGCCGGACTCATCTTGTCAATCTCATCAAACTGTGGAGCGATGGTCGGGACCGTCGGCATGATGATCGCATTGACATCAGAAAAGATTGACGTGTATTCGTCCATGATCTTCTTTCTGACCTTGAGGGCCTTGACGTAGTACTTTCCGCGATAGCCTGACATACGGGTGAATGTCCCAAGCAATGCTCGCCGTTTTGTCTCTTTATTGAAATGTCTTGTCCTGACATCTGTGAAATACTCGTTGTATGTCTTTTGAAGATCTCCTGCCTGTCCATAGCGAAGACCTGAAAGACAGGCAAGATGCGT
The DNA here is from genome assembly GCA_048624455.1 of Nanobdellota archaeon. GTDB lineage: Archaea > Nanobdellota > Nanobdellia > Woesearchaeales > CAZJJJ01 > CAZJJJ01. Next base: position 9,309 of record JBMCSP010000013.1, on the reverse strand, counting down.
CGATGCCTCGCTCATCGCGATGACGTAGTATGCGCTCAGTGCATATTTCTTGGTAAACGGCAGATCAATCTCTTTTATCGTCGCTCCTTTTTCTTTGAGTTTCCCGATGATCGTATCACAGCGCTTTTGGATCTGTTCATCCACCCCATCGAAATGCAGGACACCGATCATCTTATCGAATGCTGGCTCTTTTGATATGTATTTTTCTCCTTCCATCGGGATACAGGTCTCATCCTTTGCATCCTTCCCTGCGATCGCCTGCAGTCCGATAGCTGTTTCCTCGACTCCCTTTCCCATGACACCGATCTTGTCAAGAGATGATGCGTAGGAGATGAGGCCGTATCTGCTGACACGTCCATATGTCGGGCAAAATCCGACAACACCGCAGAATGCTGCAGGCGTGACGATGCTTCCTCCTGTACTCTCTGCGATCGCGATATGGTCCTTGATCGAAGCTGCTGCAACAGCAGCCCCGCCTGAAGAGCCTCCCGCTGCTCTTGAGGTATCATAAGGATTCAACGGCTTCTCGTAGCCATGACCGACATGCGTCCCGTAGCTTCCAAAGCCGAACGCATCCTGGACAGTCTTTCCGATGATCCTGCCGCCACTCTCAAGTATCCGTTTTGCCACAGTCGAGTGTTCGACCGGCCTGAAACTTCGAAGGATATCTGAGGTCGCTGTCGATTCGATATCCTTGACCCAGATCGCATCCTTCAGCGAGACTGTATACCCGGAGAGGATGCCGTCCTTTTCAGGAGGTATATCTGTCTGCACAATGAACGCATGGAACTGATCATCTGCCATCTAGAGCACCCTTGGTCCTTTGAAGAAGTCATCTCTTCTGAGTTTTGAAAGATTGAGGCATGCATCCTTTTTGTCGGAGGGTGCAGCATCATCTGCTCTCATCTCTTTTGCGAACTGCACCGGCTGGATAGAAAAGTCAGTGATGTCGGAGACATCAGCCTCATCAAGCGTATCGAAGATGTCAAGGACTGCCTTGAAGTCAGCAGCGAACTCTTTCTGCTCATCTTCGTCGATCCGTATCCGCGCAACTTTAGCGACGCGTTTTATAGTGTCAGAAATATCGGTGGTCATGAAAACACCTGAGAGAATGATAGGGGCAACTCAATTATCAAGATAAAGGATCATACTGAGCCTGTTTGATGATAAGAGCTGTCTCATCCTGTCCAGGGGTGCTTTTCTGTATATAAAAGTTTCTTAGAATGAACTTTGCAGCTTGTTTACTTTGTTTTGGCCTTGAGACGTCCGATAATAGCGCCAGAGATGATACCTACGCCTGCTCCGCTGGCTGTTCCAATTCCTGTGAAGCTTCCTGAGGTAAGTTCGAACGTCGAGCCGATGGCAACACCGAGGAAAAGGCCGATACCGACATACTGTCCATATAATTTTTTTTGATCCATAACCATAGAAATCAGATTTCTCTCTTATAAGGATTACGTTTTCCTTAGGTTCATTCTGCTTCGACAGAGACGCATGCTCCTTCATGGCATCTGCATGCGATCGTCGCATCGCCTCTTACGCTACAGTCGCAGTCTGCATCAGTATTGCATGATACTTCCTCGTTCGGGATCTCCTGAAAACCCAGTGGACAGACAATCTTGCATGCATCATCGATGCAATTTGATTCGAAGGGGCAATTCGATCTGACCGCATAGTCGAAAGGCAGTGCGCATTCTTCATCTGCGGAGCATGATTCTCCGAGATTCGCTTCAGCTGAAGCGTTGCCCTGTGGCTCTTCGCAGACTTCCCTGCACTTGTTGTTCTCGCACACTGCCGTCGGGCAGGAGACGCAGCCATAGACGCATTGTGAATCGAAGGATTCGATAAGAGAAGATATCCGGCCAACCTCGTCTTTGTTAACATAATTCCAGCATCCGAACGGGCACTTGCCTCCTGCGTTGACGCAGTCGCTATCAACCTCGCAGTAATTGGCCTTGTCTATCTCTTCCTGGATCATCGACTCAAGATAGTAGGGCTTGCCGATATAGATCGCAGCGCTGATGAGAACAACTAAAAGAATGACGATGGATGGGATGATGATCTTTTTCATGAGATCATACTGCATATAACTCCTTATAAGCGTTTGCAAATGTTTCTGTCTTTTGTATCAGCAGTATCAGCAATATTTTAATACCACCTTTCCCTATCCTTTTCGCATGGTTGTGAAGAAAGGGGATGTCATAGAGATCCGCTATCAGGGTTGGAAAAAACGATCGGGCGAAATCTTTGAATCGAATGAAGATCCCAAACAGCCGCCGCTCACCATGAATGTCGGGTCAAAAGAATTCATCACCGGCCTCAACGAAGGAGTCATCGGCATGAACGAGGGAGATACACGCACGATCGATATCCCGATGGACAAGGCCTATGGAAGAAAGCGCCACGAACTCATCCAGGGCGTGCCGCGGCACCAGCTTCTTGGAAAAGCAGAGCCAAAGGTAGGCAAGGTTCTTATGCTCAAGCACGAGACCGGCGGAATGTTTCCTGCGATCATCTCTGATATCACAGCTGATATGGTCATCCTTGATATGAATCCGCCGCTTGCGGGAGAAGACTTGGTGTTCAAGGTCAAGCTTGAGCGTATCGTGAAGAAGGGAAGCTCTATCATCACATGACATTCTCTATGTAGTTTGGGTCTTTCATGAAATGGTTTGGGAAAACGTCAAGCGCAGCTTTTCGTCCTGCTTTCAATGCTTCTTTGAGCTTGTCAAAATTATTGAAGTACACGTTCTTCATGTGCGGCGTCACGTGGATGATCCGTTTGTCATCAGGTACACGGCTTGCGTTGTGCATCGTTACTGCAAGAAGATGATGCAGGTAGCCCAGTGTGGATATCTGCGGCTTTAAGGGAGGAATCTTTGCATTGACATTCACGACGATGACTGTCTTATATTTCTTAGGTACATGGTTGTATGGGATGTTGTTGACGATCCCTCCATCGACGTAGTAGCGTCCATTGATCTTTTTTGGCTTGAAGATGACGGGGATGCTCATGCTTGCCCGCACGGCGTCGATGATCTTTCCTTCCTTGAATATGACTTCCTTGCCTGTCTCAAGGTCTGTCGCGTTGACCACAAGAGGGATCTTTGTATCTTTGAACGTTGCATTGCCATACAGGTTCCTGAGCACATCCTCGACAATGACGCCTTTGATCATGCCTCTGAATGAGAATGAGAACTCTGAGAAGCTGAAAAGATCCTTTGTCCTCAATGAAAGATATTTGTCGACAAGATCAAGGTTCCCTTCGAGCGCATAGAGAGCTCCGATGATCGCGCCCATGCTCGTCCCTGCGATGAAATCTATATCGACGCTGTATTTCTCAAGTTCCCTCAAGACACCAACGTGTGCTAGTCCTTTTGCCCCGCCGCCGCTCAGGACAACTGCGACCTTCTTCTTTCTGCTAGGTTTCAGCTCAGGGAAATAGTCAAGGACCTTGTCTGATTTCTTGGGAGAGACGGTCTTCTTCTTCAGGATGATCGGCTGTCTGATAAGGTTCCAATCATCATCCTTATCCTCTTCTTTTTCATGGTAGCGGATCTCTCTTGGCATATTCTTCTTTTGGCAGAAATTGTTTAAATACTTATCCCATCATCAGCAGGAAAAGACGATCCAGGCAATCTCTTCGAAAATAAAAACACATAAAAAGCGCACTCTACCTACTTACCATATGCTTTTCACATTTCAAGAGATATTTGATGCAGCGGCTATGACATTTATCATAGGTCTTATCTTCTCAGATTTCTTCGCTCGCTACAACAAGAAGGATGCTAAGAACGCAGGTCTCTTTGTTAAGCACGGGCCAGGCCAGGAAGTTGCCTATGATCCGATTTCCCATTACAGTTCAAAAAAGAAAGTCCATCTTGGTCTGCTCAGCTTTGACTGGGATGATCTGAAGTTTGCCATGATGATCATAGGTCCAGCCATCATCCTTCACGAGCTAGGGCATAAGTTCACAGCGATGGGCTTTGGTGTCGAGGCGACGTTTCATACGAGCTACTTTTTCCTTGGACTTGCGCTTCTCCTGAAGATACTCAATTCACCATTCATCTTCCTTGTCCCAGCTTTTGTCGCTTATCCTGCCGGGGCGATCAGCCCGCTGCAGAGTTCATTAGTGGCGTTTGCAGGACCAGCTGTCAATTTCCTCATCTTTATCGCAAGCTCTCTGGCATTGAAGTTCATGAAAAAGCTGGACAAGAAGACGATCATGCTCCTCGGCCTGACGAAGCAGGTCAACCTGTTCTTGGCGCTCTTCAACATGATACCGCTGCGGCCTTTCGACGGTGGTCATGTGCTCTCCGGCATCCTGCAGAGCATCGGCATCTGATGCATACCAGATAGATCTGATGCAAAGATCAGATGCACACTTGTAGAATCTATATTTTTCATGCAGGATAATTATTTAAAGCATCATTCTACCAGCTACCCATGCTTCTTGATAATAAAAAGACCAAGACAAGATATATCGTCGTGACCGGCGGCGTCCTCTCCGGCGTGGGCAAGGGTACGGCCACAGCATCTATCGGTCTCCTTCTCAAGGAACAGGGGTTAAGCATCAATATGATCAAGATAGATCCCTACCTCAACGTCGATGCAGGTACCATGCGTCCGACCGAACATGGCGAGGTCTTTGTCACCTATGACGGAGGAGAGACCGATCAGGATATCGGCAATTATGAGCGCTTCCTTAACAGGGAGTTCAGCAGGCTCAACAATATCACGAGCGGTCAGGTCTACATGAATGTCCTCAAGAAAGAGCGCAATCTTGATTATCAGGGAGAATGCGTATCGATCATACCCCATGTGCCAGATGAGATCAAGCGGCGTATCAGGAAATCTTCAGATATGCACGATGCTGATTTTACGCTTATCGAAGTCGGAGGGACGACAGGTGATTATGAGAATATCCTCTTCCTTGAAGCTCTTAGAGAGATGCGCCTGGAACAAGAAGAGATCGTCTTTGTCCATATAGTCTATCTCCCTGTCCCCAACAACATCGGTGAGATGAAGACGAAGCCTGCGCAGCATTCTGTGAGAGAACTCAATTCAGTAGGGATCCAGCCGGATTTCATCCTTGGAAGGGGAAGCGTCAGGCTTGATGATGTCAGGAGAAAAAAACTCGCCAATTTCTGCAATGTTCCCACAGAGCATGTCGTCTCTGCTGCTGATGTCGAGTCCATCTATGACATCCCGCTCAATTTCGACAGGGAGAACCTGACGAAGATGATCCTTGAAAAGTTCCGCTTCGGCCATAAGGATAACACGATGCAGCATTGGGCCAAGGAAAGCGAAAAGGTCCGACGGCTTAAGGAAAAAGGCAAGCGCGTGAAGATCGGCATCGTCGGCAAATATTTCGATACAGGAGATTTTGTCCTTGAAGATTCGTATGTGTCTGTCATCGAGGCGATCAAGCATGCTTGCTACAAGGAGGATGTCTTCCCTGAGATCGACTGGGTCGATGCGAAAAGATGCGAGGAATCGACAGCGATGCTCAAAGAATACGATGGCATCATCGTCCCGGGCGGTTTCGGTACAAAGGGCGTTGAAGGAAAGATCAAAGCGATCGAGTACTGCAGGACGCAAAAGATTCCCTATCTTGGACTCTGCTACGGCCTTCAGCTTGCGGTCGTCGAGTTCGCCCGCAATGTCTGCAAGCTTGATGCGCATACGACCGAAGCTGACACGGATGTTGAGCACCCGGTCATCGATATCCTGCCTGAGCAAAAAGAGATACTGCGCAGGAAGAAGTATGGAGGCAGCATGCGTCTGGGTAACTACGCTGCGCTTCTCGAAAAAGGATCGATCGTCGCAAGACTCTACGGAAAAGAAGGAGCTGTCGAACGCCACCGCCATCGCTATGAGGTCAATCCGAGATATCACGAGACCCTGAAAGAAGGCGGCCTGAGGATATCTGGCATCTCTCCAGACGGGAAACTGGCAGAATACATCGAGCTTAAGGATCATCCGTTCTTTGTCGGTACGCAGGCGCATCCGGAATTCACATCGCGTTTCCAGAATCCGAATCCGCTGTTTTCAGGATTTATCAGGGCTGCGAAGAGATAGATCGCTACTGTTCGACTTCATCACATTCTTTCAAGAATTGTTTTTTTGAACGTTTTTCTTCGACACGCCAATTTTTTGATACTTTTTCAGCTCGTCCGCAAGTTTCTTTTTTTCTATCATCCATTCCTTGCCTGCGTTCATGTCCTTGATCTTGAACTTTCCTTCCTTTATCTCGTTCTCTCCGACGAAAAGGACATAAGGTATTGTATTCTTGTTTGCAAAATCAAGATTCTTTGAGATGCTTCTTCCCATGATGTCAAGATCCGCATTGAGATCCTTGTTGCGAAGTTCCTGTGCGAGCTTCAGCGCTTCTGTCTTGACATCGCCGATGGGGATGATGAAGAACTCTACAACACTTTTCTTTCTCTCTTCCTGCTGCATCTTTATGATGTCCATGATGCCTTCCAGGCCGAACGATATGCCGACAGCAGGATATTGTTGCTTGCCCCCGAGGAACTCTCCGATCATCCTGTCATAGCGCCCACCTGCAGCGATGGCGCTTGTGAAATTCTCAGAATTCAAAAAGATCTCGTAGATCGTACCTGTGTAATAGGACAGTCCGCGTGCAAGCGTCACATCAAGCTTCGTGTTTTTCAGTCCGAGCGCATCGGTGAGCATGAACAATTCCTTGAGCTCCTCGATGCCTTCTGTTCCAAGATTCGTTTCCAGATAATTGATGGTCCCGTCGTATTCATCGAAGAAACCAAGGATCCTGTCGATGCTCTTCTTCTCGATCTTCTTCTCGGCGAGCTCTTTTCGGACACTTCTTGGGCCGACTTTCTCAAGCTTGTCCAGAGAAAGGATGACATCGTCGCTCTTGCCTTCATCTATTCCTGCATATGTTATCAGGCTGTTGAGGACCTTGCGGTTGTTGACCTTGATCGTGATGTCGAAACCTATGTAGCGGAAAAAGCGTTCAGCGATCGCCATGAGTTCTGCTTCGGCCATCATGGAACTCGTACCCACAACGTCGACGTCGCACTGCCAGAATTCTCTGTAGCGTCCGAGCTTGATAGGACCATCCCTGAACGACCGTCCGATCTGATAGCGCTTGAAAGGCATCTTCAGGGTGGGATTCATGCCGACAAAACGTGCGAAAGGGACAGTAAGGTCGTAGCGCAGCATGAGATTCCTCTTTCCCTGGTCGGTGAGCGTAAAGCTTTCTTTAAGGATCTCTGCTCCTCCTGCATATTTTGCAGTAAGGATGTCTGCGCGTTCGATGACCGGCGTTTCCAATGGGTTGTAGCCGTAGAGACGGAATATGCTCTTCAGCCTGTCGACTATGTCTTCGCGCAGGATCTTATCTTCCGGCGGAAAATCCCGTGTCCCTTTTGCGTTCATCAGTTTCATTTTCCTTTAAGATACGTCAATCTATAAGAAGTTTACCGTCTTCCATGACTCTTCTGCCATCGATGATGATCGTCGGATTAGCGCAGACGCCGTCAAGATGGATAGGAACGTCGTTATGCCCTCCGTAGGTCACGTCGTTGCCGAGCGCCATGTGAAATGTTCCAAGCACCTTCTCATCTTCAAGCGTCTTGCCGCTGACGATAGCCTTGTCGTTTGTCCCTATGCCGAGCTCTGCGATGATGTATGCATCAGCCCCTATGGCATCGAGCATCTCTTTGAGTTCATCGCTTCGTTCGCCTTCGATCGAGACAGCTTTACCATCCTTTATCGTGATTTTTAGAGGACTGTTGAGCTTGCCAAGGCCGGCCATGGACTTGTCGACAACAAGCGTACCGTATGTTTTCTCAAGAACGACGCCTGAGTCGACCTCACCGCTCGGAAGATTCCCGAACGCTCCGCACTCGGTATATATACCCGGTGATTCTCCATGAGTCTCGGTCACTGCTATATGCATATCAGTGCCCGCAGGCGTCGTGATATGGATATCATGAGAACCTATGATCGTTTCCCTAAGTTTTCGGTTCCGCTCTTTGAGCGCCTGATAATCAAGAGGGATACATCGTTCCATGATCTCTTCACTGATGCCCGGCATGGTCGTTATGCGGGCTCCTGTCGCCGACGCTTTCCTCCGTGCGTCAGTATGGCTGAGTGACTTGTCGGTGAGTAGGATCTGGACATCGTGCTTGAGCATGAGCTGCCTGATCTCTTCTGTAGGCTCTTCGCCGTTGCGGGAGCGCGGCTCCATAACCGCAAGCCTGGCATTCTCTGTGATCGTCTTTGCATAATAATAGAATGGCCGTGCAAGTTCCTGCTTGATCGTGTCTGTCACGATGAGGCATGATTCCTTGCTCTTGAGCCTTAGACAGGTCGAAAGGACAGTCTTCACAACATCGGCGCTTACCATCTGATCTGACAAAATGCATACTTTTTTAAATATTTTCTCCATCCTCCGATGCATGCGCATAGTCAAGAGAATCAAGCGGTTCCTGAAACGTTTTTTTACCGCAAAGATGATGATGACACTCTTCATCGTGGTCATGCTATTGGGGAGTGTGCTCGGGTTTGTCCTGACATCAGGCACGAATGCGACGAACGTAACGCATTACAACGGCTACAAGGTTCAGCTGGTGCAGAACGGTTATCTTATCTTCTATGAGGACCAGCAGCTGAATTTCTTCTTCTCTCCGCAGGAGCTTGAGTCCTTCAATATCAGCGATGAGGTGGAGACTGCACTGACTGTCCCTCCCTATATCATATTGAGCTTTGATCCCGACATTGAAGATGTGCAGACCATGGAAAACATACGCTACAATATCTTCCAGCATTATCAGGAGGCAGGCAAGGTTGTAGGGTTTGGTATGTCTGAACCAAATATATTGCTTGAGGACCAGTTCGATGTCATCACCTGTGCAAATTCAAGCGCAAGCACACCTGTCATCGTCATGGAGGACGGCGAGCGGAACACTATCGAGTTCGATCAGGCAACCTCCTGTGTCACTGTCACGTCTCAGGACGTCGCTCATCGGATGCGGTTCTATGAGGCGATCTCATACCGCATACTTGGCATCATCGAATGATCATATACTATCCATACAGAGAAGGCGATACTATGGCAAAAAAATCTCCTATAAAGAAAAAAAAGAATGAATCTCTTTCATCTATTGAAAAGAAGAACGAAGAGCTCAACAAAGAGATCGAGCTAGAGCACACCAAGCCGGGAAAGATCATCAAGGATGAGATGCGTCTGGATGAGAAGTTCCCTGAATACGAGAAGGACCAGGAAGAAGATATGGGGAGGAAGAGCAGCACGTTCCTTTT
>JBMCSP010000012.1:0-11627 GCA_048624455.1 Nanobdellota archaeon | reverse complement strand
GGTCAAGCCATAGCAAGCCGTACCCAGACCCCCTTTATTGAAAGGCGGAAACTCCCACCCAAACATCAGTACCTTCATTCTTTCTGATCACTCCATCCGTTATCAACACACAGAGCATATCCTCGTTCGCGCCCGACGTTCTCTACGACTTATTTAAAGCCAAGTACTACAGTCATGAGTTTGCTACTATTTAAATCTTTGCGAGAAAGAAGGGATAACACAAAATAAGCCAAAAAAAGAGGTGAAAAAGAGAAAATATATATAGAAAAAATACAATTATGAGAAAAATGGCCATGATAAACCATGAAAAAGGGAAAAAGAGTGCAAAAAGACCATATAAATTCACTGCAAAAGATCACCTCATCCTCAGAGAACTCACCAAGAACACCAGAGCAACGGACAGCAGGATAGCAAAAGCGACAGGCATCCCGGTCAAGACGGTCAACCGAAAGAGGAAGAAGCTTGAAGATGCAGGACTGGTCACCTACGGAACATTCATCAACAACTACGAGACCGGAACGAAACGATTCAACGCACAGTGCATGTATACCCTCCATTTCAATTTCGGCATAACAAAAGAGCAGATCAAGTCCATCATCCTGGAGAAGTCATTCATCATGCATCCCGCCGTGATCAAGCATGTCCTCTTCGATTTTGTGGGAGAGAAAGAAGGGAGAGCAGTCTACTCAGCCATCCTGGTCAGCAGGGCCAGTGCAGACATGGTCGAGATACTCAATGCCGAGATCGTGCCGCTCCTCACCCAGAAGCTCGGCAGCAACGCGATAGCGAAAGTCGAGGAAATGACGGTGAGATTCTTCAACAAGACAGGCCACAACAACCACATCAGCTGGCTGTTCACCGACGGCATAAAGATTATACCGGAAGACAGCACCATCTATATCTGCGACTGACTGGGCGATGATGATGAGAAAGCATACTATCAGCATACTGCTCGCATCCCTTATCCTTCTTTCTTTCCTCACAGCAGCAGAGGCACAGGACGGACCTGTCACCATCTACAACAGCTGGGTCATCCCGAAGAGCAACATCACTATCCTTGATGACACATTCTACCTTCAGCATTCCAGAGAGAATCCTGAGCTGCTCATCCTCCACCAGGATGGCGAAAGCATCATCCTCAAGACAGGAGAAGAAAAGGAGACGCAAGACTATATCTTTCGGATAGTCCAGAACAGGTTCGACCTCGACCGGCTTGATGTACTTAACGGAGAGGGAGTACCCCTCTATGGCACGATGGACAAGGAGGCTGATGAACCCTTGCAGTCGTATCATCTCCAGGTTGACTTGCTCCGCCCTCTCATCGAGATCAAGCACATCTTCAACGACAATCGCTCCAATTCACGGCCAGCAAATACGTTCTCCATGAGGCCGCATGAGCCGCTCAGGATCACCACCGAGCTTCTCAACAGAGGTATGAGAGAAGCAACATTTGTCCACAAGGAACCTATCGACTCCTGCTTCAGGCTGCACAACCACTCCCCGTCAGCAGAGAAGATTACCGATGAAAAGGGAAGGATCAATCTCCTGTTCAGCGGGACGATACAGGACAGCGCAGCATTCTCCTATACAGTGATCCCCGATAAGGAATGCACAGTCACCATGAACGCGAGCACATTGATGACATACAAAGATACAGAATACACCTATAACGAAAGGAACATCACACGGCTTGATTTTGACAGCGGCATAGATGTGCAATCAGGATTTCACAACCAAAAAAAATACGCCACAAAACGAATCCGAAAGGAGCTGGGCACCAAGCAGCGTTACGGCCTCATGATTACAAACAGCAACGAAGAAGCAGCTGAAGACATCGAGGTAGAGATCGTCTTCCCCGAGAAGAGTGCCGTAGGAATCATGCAGGGAGGAGAGACGCTGCGCCTCTACGAGAACACATTCACCGAGACAATCACGCTTGAGGGAGGCGAAGAAGAGCTTTTCGAGTTCCAGTTCGTCCCCCAGCGCACAGGTATGCAGAATATTACCTCTTCAGTCATCGCCAAGGTGAAAGGGCACAGGATGAAATGGAAGGAAAGCGCAGCGGCGGGCATCATCTACGACACGCTCATCCCAAGGACAGTTTTTGAGAAGGACGATGTGAACGAGACTGCAGAGATCATCATGTACCTCACCAACCCCAACGACCAGAAGGCAGTCCAAGACGTTCATTTTACTACTAAACTGATGTTTGGAGATGAAGCAGAGATGCTTGAATATATCTATCCAGAGGCTGATCTCAGATCATCACTGCTCATCAATACTATCGAGCGGCGCATCACCTCCCCAGACGATACTATCATAATAGAAGGATCATTCATGACCGAGTTCGGAGAAAAGATAGCGTTCCGCTCGGAGACGACGGCAGCAAACGGCACGATGAAGGACTTCAGGAAGATAGAGGAGTCAGTGCTTGATGCGAGCAACTATGACACCCGCCACGAGATAGAAGAGACTGAGCCAGAGACGTTCCTTGGAAGGATTGCAGCCATGACCGAGGGATCAGGAGAAGGAATCATGGGACAGATTGGGCAGTATGTTCTTCCGATCGGCATATTCACGGTGATCATGCTGCTGCAGGGCACTATCTTCTATATCCAATGGAAGAAGCGAAAGAGACCGGCAGAAGAAAAAAAGAAATAAAAAGCAGGAGCACATCCTTCTCATATGGACCAGAGAGAACCTGCCTCTGCCGGCATAGATTACGAAGATAGGTTCGACAAGCTCGATGAGCAGATAAGGACCTGTTTTCTTGAGGAGCCCGGCCCCGGGACGCTCCAGGAGAGCCGGGACACTGAAGGGCGCTCATCAGGTTTTCTCATCCCCTATGACACCTATAGGCTGGCAGGATGCTGCATGGCATGGGCATACAAGAGGATCGCAGAGACGGCGATGCCCGATCTCTACATCATCCTCGCAACGAATGACACTGCAAGCAAAAGAGGCCCATCAGGCGTGTCCAGCCAGGACTGGAAGACACCATTTGGTGCCGTCAAGACAGATAAAGAAGCGGCAAAAGAGCTGCACAGGATGACTGGTATGCAGCTCGACAACCCGGATCTATTCAGACAGAGCAGATCGATAGAGCTTCAGCTCCCATTCCTGCAATATGCCTCGCGAGATCGGCTTGACAGACTGCGCATCCTACCGATCATCATAGGCCACGACATCTCTGCCGAGCAGATCGATGTCGTGAAGCAAGGGATCATCCAGCTTCTCAAACAACAGAAGAAACGGGCAGTTATCATCGCAAGCAGCAATCTCGTACACTTCGGGGAACGGTTCGGATACCAGCCTTTCGTCTACAACATCGACGAGAGCATAGAGGATCTTGACTATCATGCCATGGATCTTATAGAGAACCTGGATCCACAAGGGCTGATCGAGTTCGCCAGGAAGGAGCGGACCACGATCTACGGCTACCCGAGCATTGCTCTGCTGCTCTCACTTCTCTCACCGGCAGAACCAAAGCTTCTTGAATACTACCGTTCTGATGTCTTTGAAAAAGAGAAGGACAAGAAGACAACAGAATCAGTGAGTTATGCTGCGATAGAGCTCAAAAAGGCAACGAAAACCTTTAAATAGATTAAGAAAATCGCAGTAGTACTGGAAAGGGGTGAAATTATGTTTCGGGGGAACTTATCATGACTACTACGCAATTCACTAATCTCGACAGGTCACTCAAACAGGCATTCTCTGCAGTATCAAAAGATGTCAACCGGCTTCGCAAGCGCGACAATCTCCTTCGCGAGGAGATTGCAAAGCTCTCCGACCATTTGAGTGCATATGTCAGCGAAGATGAATTCTCAAAGAACATCCAAAGACTGGATGAAGCCATCCGACCGCTTGCTTCTGGAGAAGATCTTGCTCTAAAAGCAGGCCAGCTCAAGGCAGAGATCGAGCAGGAACGCGAGATCAGGCAAAATGATATCGTCCAGATAACCGACAAGATAACTTCGCTGCTCAAAAAGCAGAAAGATACCGAGAAGGACATCAACAGCAGGATCGATTCTATAAGATCAGAATTCAAGAAGACCGAAAACCTCAAGCATGAAGTCAAAGAGGTCAGGGAGATGAAGAAGGCGCTCCTCAATCTTGACAGCATGTACGCCTCCAAGAAGAAGCTTGAGACAAGCTTTGAGGAGATCGATGAGATCTATGACCTTCTTGAGCAGCTCGACAAGAGGTCAGTCAAAGAAGATGAACTCAACAAGTTCAAGAAGGATGTCTTGAGCAAGGTCTCGAAATTCGATGCGCGCATCAGGGATGCAGAAGACGCAGAAGACGCGCTTGCACGAAAGGTCAAAGACATCTACGACGTTGAGAAGCATGTCGATGCGATGGACAAGACACTGATGAAGACAGACTCAAGAGTCGCTGAACTTGAACAGCTTCCGCGGCGCTTGGCTGCACTGGAGCGAGACGCAGCATCGATCAGAGGGCAGATGAAGAAACTCGACAACAGCTCCCAGATAGAGAAGACCAACCTCGATCTGATGAGGGAGATCAGCAAGCTCGATACCAGACTCACCGGACAGCAGGAGTCCATCAAAGACATCAACACCAAGCTCAACGATGTCATCAAACTCTTCAATAAGATGTCAGAAGTCTCGGTAAGGAAGCAGCCCTCGCCGCGATCTGAAAAGCAGGAAAGCAGCAGAGTCCAAAGGAAAACTCAACGGCTCGAAAGAGAAGGTTCAGGAAAGCAGCAGCCAGAACAGGCTGAAGAGAAAAAAGGCCTCTGGACAAAAATCCTTGACTGGTTCACCGAAGAGATCGATGAAGAGGAAGATCTGCAGCCCAAAAAAAAGCAGAAGAAACAATCTGCACAGAAAAAATCGGCTTCCTCAACCAAGAAGCAGTCGAGCAAAAAAAGCAGCTCGAAGAAGGATGTTGCCCGCAAGAGCATAAAAAAGAAGGAAAAAGATGCTGACCAGGATGAGAAGAAAAGCATCTGGGTAAAGGTCCTTGACTGGTTCACCGAAGAGATCGATGAAGAAGAAGAGAGAAAGTAGGAACAATAACTTCTCCATCTTTGCGCATCGTTTTTTCTTGTGATTTTTTGTACTGTTATTTTCTCATACTATTATAATACGCCGCCGCTTTTCTTGAGCATCTTGCGGCGATACCAGAATATCATGAAGAACGGAAAGATGATCACAGCGATGAGACCGACAAATTCTATGGTGCTGATGGACGGGGAGAAGATATAGTTGGATATGAAATTGTCCATCATCAGCGTCTTGAGAACATGGACCTCATCGATGCCAAACACCTGCGGCAGCCGCTGGATATTCTGGTTGGAGTCGGTCTTGTAGACGACCTGCCATACCTGATCTCGGCCGAGAGATTCGATGCGCCATAGGCCCTTGCTCTCAGGCTCCTTCGTTATCTCGGAGAACATGTCTTCTGATGCCAGAAAGTCCTTGACGAGGATATCCGACAGCGAAGCTTCTCCCAGATTCCTGACCGAGAGCGTTATCTCGACCACTTCAGATCCCATTCTCCGTACATTCTTTTGGATATAGAGTTTTTTCTGCGGGATGAAGCGCTTGATGACCGGAACACGCGAAGAGGTGATGCGTCCATCGTCAAAGCTCGCTTCAGCTTCGGGGAAATAGTCCAGACCGATGGACTCGCTGTCGGTGAACCGGACCGCATAGGTTATCACCTTAGAAGTATCTCGATTGACGTTGATCTCCCATATCAGGTTATCCCTGCTCAAAAGAGAGTCTTGGCTGTAGACCTCATAGAGCTCAAAACCCTCTGGCAGAGAATCCTTCACGCGGATGGTCTTTGATTCGACGTCAAGATTCGTCGTGATGAGCGTGACATTGATGACATCCCCTGGATAGACACGTCCCGGCTCGATGATCTTTCGCAAAAAGACCTTAGACCGCGTGAAGATCGGCTTGTCCAGCTCATCAGAGATCGTCTGGTTCGGCTCGTCAGACTTAGGGACCTCATCAAGGTCCGTCTCATCGAAGAGCTCAAGATCGACATCCTCAAAGAAATCGATCAGTGAATCGGCCAATTCATGGTCCACGATGAACCAGTAGACCGAATCCTCCCTCATACCTTCTCCGTTATCTTCAAATTCCCTCGACCACTCATCGCCGCCGATGATGCGCACCTTATCCTCAAACGTCCATATCTTATTTGGATCGTTGACATCATCATCTTCCGTCCTTGAGACCTGGATGTTCTTGATGTCATACTCAAGCGGCGTCGGGTTGGTCAAAGAAATCGTGATGAACCTTGTAGGGATTCCCCTGACGGTGCCTATATCTGATTTCTGGAGATTGATCCAGAGATCAGATCTGAAGTAGGCCATCTCATCATCCATAAGGAACCTGAAGACAGACGAACCGTCTTCACGATATCCGGCGCCCGCATCCTCTGTCGTTATGCCATAGATCTTATAGCGAAATGTCTTCGTCTCGCCTGGATCGAGTGTCGGGATGACGATGCCCTCAGGGGTGAAATATTCCGTCGAAGAAAGCTCATCATAGGAGAGCGTTCCCGGATTCATCGGTATCGACACAGTATAGATCTGAAAATCAAGAGTATTCGTGACCGTGACCGTCCCTTCAACATCGACGATGCGATAGACGCCGTAATAATCCAGCACCGAGCCGTCTTCCGTTATGTTGATCTCGATGTCCGCAGCAGATGCTGACGGCAGGAAAACGAATACAAAGCAGAAAAGGATGAGCATAAAAAGTCGTGACCGAGACATGAATATCAAAGAGAAAGATTGGTTAATAAATCTATTTCTTTTTCTTTGATCCTGGACGCCGCAGGTTCAGCATGATGAATACAGCACCGAGGATGATAAGGACCGTGAGCCAGAATATGCTGACCATCCGGAAAGGCATGCGCGGGAACGGCAGGATGGAATATTCAAGAGCAGGTTCGTCGTCATCATCCCATGCAGCGATATCATAGAGGCTGTCGGAAGAAAGATCTGCTCCTGGAGCATACGTTATGCTGTAGCGCTCAGGTATCATGACGCGTACTGATTTCTCTCTCACCGGGACGGTCGTCTCCTCTACAGGAAACACGATCTGGGGGAAAAGAACTCCCTTCGGCCGAAAATCGACATCATAGGAGATGGAGATCGGAAACTCAAAACCTGGAAGGACCGGGTTCCACACATGCACAACGATATCGGCGTACTCACTGTATTCTTCTATGCGCGTATCCAGCTCATTGTTGTTGTTCATAGCGACAAGCTCAGAGACCTTTGCAGGTTCTACCTTCTCACTGCCGCTGTATATCCTGAAATGGATCTCACCTGGTATGATGGGATTGCTGCCCACATTCTTGAGGACCACATCATTCTCTACCTCAAGCTTGCCGTCCTTAAGGAAGTAGGAAGTCTCATAATCCTCGAAGACGATGACGTCATACGCCAAAGCGGAAGCCGCCAGAACTAGGAAAAGAAGTACAAATACTGATACTTTATGGTGTGTTTTCATTACCCCTCACAAAGATACTCATGATATGAAATAAATCAAAAAAGAGGAAAGCTCACTCTTTCCTTCTCGTAAGCACGTAGTTAAGCGCATTGACCGCAACCAGTGCAAAGACGATGAATACATAGACCGCCTCGCTGCTCTGCGATGCCATGGAAGACAAGACAGAGATGGTCTCGCTGGAGGACCCTCCATCGACAAGCCGTGGGTCCAAACCTACGATGTACAATTCAGATACCCGATAATCTCCTGTACCGTTGACCAGGTACGTCGAATTCCAGGTGCTGTTGAGATCTCCCTTCGGAGCGAAGGATGAATTCTGCACCGTCCTTGTCGGAGGCACGTCCCACGTATACGCCGTACCGTTGAATGCACCTGAGACAGGACTGCTGGCAGTCGTCGCAGGCATGAAATTATATGCTACGAACTCCTCTGGCACGAAGTCGTAGATCGTGACCGTCAGATCACGCGGCG
Source organism: Nanobdellota archaeon (assembly GCA_048624455.1). Classification (GTDB taxonomy): domain Archaea; phylum Nanobdellota; class Nanobdellia; order Woesearchaeales; family CAZJJJ01; genus CAZJJJ01. The sequence continues at coordinate 3,657 of JBMCSP010000012.1, read as the reverse complement.
TGAATCCAGGTCCTTTGTTCCAGACGAAGAGCGAGACATTGTATTGGTCCTCTGCAATGCTCGTGACATTCTTCTGGATCTCCAGCCAGTAGCCGTTGACGACATAGATGTACTTGAAATAAAAGTCATCGCCGTTCTGGGTCTCAAAGATCCTGATGATCTGGTCATCAAGGTCAGCGATGTGGTAATAAGGCATCATCCAGATGATAGGAGGCGGAGCCTCAGTCGGATGGGAGCCGTCGGTAAAGTTGAATTCCCAGCGATCACCAAGAACCTCGAAGGAGTTCCAGCGCTGCGTCCGGTTGATTTTCTGTTTAGGGAAGTAGCGCTTCTTGAGCTGGGTCATGTCATTAGGATCCATGCTGTTGCTGACCCACATGCTGATCTTCGTGACATTGAAGGTCACGTTCGTTGTCGTACCGATGGATGGCTCGCTTTCCCAGATGACATTCCTGTTCTCATCTGTGTCAGCCGGCCGATCGATACGCTTTGTGAAATTGAAGATCGTATCAGCGCGTCCTCGGACGTAGTCGACATTGATTCCTGTGACCGTGCCGTTCGTCTGGTACTCCAAACGCTCTTTCAGGTAAAGATAAGTCGATGAGTTCGGGACGCTCGGCGGAGCGCAGACAGTGAAGTTGATCTCGTATGTCTGACCGAGGGTCATGTTGCCGCCGTTGACTCCCCAGAACCAGGTATGGTTGGACTCGTTGACGACATTCAGGTAATCGCCCTGCGGGAAGAGATGCTCGAACGTGAAATTCCAAGCGCTACCGTTCCAGCTGACGTTCTGCATCTCCATCGTGATATTGACGTTCGTCAGGTTGAGGCCCTGATCGAACTCATTCGTCGCATTCTGTGAGACGTTGAAGCATTCATCAGCAAGGACCTTCGTCCGCTGCGGATGGATGTAGTCAGTATCCAGATTGAGAGGCGGATCGATCGATGGCGTCGCATTGTAGGTGAAGACTGTATGGTCTCCCGGCCTGAGCTCAGGGACGTGGACGACGACATAGTCTGCATTCGCAGCTTCGATGATCGTTATAGTGCCTCCATCGATCTGCCATGCAGCGTTGAAATCGAAAGATCCATCGACATAGCCGATAGTGCGTCCGTCCGAATCGATGATAGGCTCATTGTTGAAATTGACAGAGTGAGGATCAAGATCAGCAGTCTCCCCAGGAGGGAACTCAAAGCCGAGAAGCTCATCCATCGAACTTAAGTCAAGGATGAGATGCGTCTGGTTGATCCACATGAAATCAGTCATGTTGTCATGATCGGGATCGAGCGGAGCAGGCAATGGCTGCGGAGTCCGTGTTATCGGATCGTCGATAACATAAGAATCATCCGTGAGATCCAAAGGGACAGTCTGCGAGCCGTTTCGGCCGCTGTACCAAGTAACGTTCGTGTTGAGATTAGAAAGGTTCTGCAGCTTCACCATGACATCATAGACTGGCTCGGCGCTTGGATTGGATATGTTGATCCATCCCTGGACGAGCGCATAGACCGTATCTTCTACCAGATCGAAATCAGCGGCGAAGGTGACGTTCTGATGAGCCCTCTCCGTTATATTGACATTGATGAACGTTTCACCGCGGACCATGCCCGCCGCGACAATGATGAAAAAAATGGATAAGAATAAAATCTTCCCTGAGACTACACCGTTCTTGACCAAAATAAACCCTCACATAATTTTTGGATATGTTTTTTACAACAAATCTCCTATTTAAATGTTTCCATCGTGGCGAGGCAACAACAAACTATATAAAACAGGAAATACAGGATACTGCAATGGAACGAAACGGGATCATCGGCACCCTCTCCGTGCTGCTCATCATCCTCATCCTTTCAGCACCTGCACTCGCAGTCAGCATATCGCCAAGCGAGCTCAGGATAAAGAACATCGAGCCGGAGAAAGAATACAAGTTCATCGTCCTCGTCGCAAACGACGAACAAGGGCTTGTCGATGTGGAGCTCAGGACGAGCGAATCCGCATTGGCCATCTCACCAAAAGAGTTCATGCTGGGGATGGATGAAAAGAAGAGCATCAGGATAGCTTTCAACGCAAAGCATGTCGATGAGGAGAAGAAGAGGATCATTGTCCAGCCATATGTCAATGACATCCCCTCCGAAAGCAAGCTCACCATCCTTCTTGAGGACGGCAATGCTACCGTGACGCCAGACATTGAAGAATCCGCCATCCAGACCATCATACGAGAGCCGGAATTCATCACGATCATCATCTATGTCATGCTCATCGTCGTCGCGCTTCTCGTCATCATCATATTCATACCGGAGATCAAGAAAAATATAAAAACCACAAAGACGAAGACTCTAAAGCTGAAGGACAAGCAGTTCTACAAGCATGCCTTGAAGAAAACAGGAAACCTGGAGAAAAGGCTCGCTGACGCAGACAAGAAGATACTCAAGATCATCTCAGACGTGGAGGCATTTCACTCCAAGACCGATGCCTGGCTCAAGCACAACAGCGGTGGACGATATGGACTCGAATGAAGAGACACGAAAAAAGATACAACAGGATATACAGGCCATCGAGGCAAAGGTCAGCCGCATAGAGGATAATGTCGGACTGCTCACGAACATCTTCGAAGAGATCCTAAAAGAATTCGAGAAGATAAAGAAGGATATTGCCGATCAGAACAAGAAGAACAAGAACTGATTCTCGCATGGCCAGACCATGCACAATATATAGAGCGGCCAAGACTAAGAATAGAATGAAAGTAGAATGAAAGAAAAAATCTCTGCAGCTATACCGCTGCAGGTTCCATGCTCTTCTTGGAGAGAATCTTCATCATCATGATCATCGCTGACATGACGATCAAGACAAGCCAGAGCCAGTAACCGTTGAACGGAAGCGTCGGCAGAGGAAGCGAAGAATACTCGACCGTTATCGGCTCTTCCTGGTACTGCTTAATAAGGCTTCTTGGAATCTCGATCATCACAGAGCCGCTTTCTGCACTTTCTGCTTCAGGATTTGCATAGGTGAGCGACTTCCCTGACGGAAGGTTAAGGTTCAAGGCCATCTTCTCGATCGGTATCTCAGGTTCTCCAAAATTAAGATTGAGCTGCTTGAAGAGGATGCCCTGCGGATTGAGTTCAGTGGTGAAATCGACGGTGACATCGAGCTTCTCCCCCTTAGTTATCGGTCTCCATATCTCGTAATAGATGACGTAGTTCCCGTCCTCAAGGATGACATTTTCATCTGCGAGGCCCTTCCTGCTCCAGCCTATAGAGATGGAGATGTCGGTCGGTCTGATGTCTCCGACAAGGATCAGCTTCGCCCTACCAGGGATGATCGGTTCGCGGAACCTGTTCACGACATCAAAACTCTGTCTCACGTCGACCAGGGTATCGTCCTGGAAATCGAGCGAGACCACATAGTTGTCCAATGACTGTAGCTGCATCTTCATCTCCTGCGGCTGCAGTTCTTTAGCGTTCACTGATGCCGCAAGCATCAGCAGCAATAATAATGATATTATCTTCTTCATCACTTGTTCACCTCAATTCTATTCACCAGCATAAATGTCATCGCAAGCATGAGGGCCGAGATAAGAAGAGCACAAAGTATGATGATGTACTCCTCACCGCTCGTCCCTATAGAGAGCCGAGACGCAACCGCCTGCGAGGGCTGCGCGC
>JBMCSP010000011.1:0-12541 GCA_048624455.1 Nanobdellota archaeon | reverse complement strand
TTCCAGCCTCAGCCTCCACACCAGCAAGATCCTCAACCTCAGCAATCATACCAACCGCGGCCTGCAGAGCATCATCATGCGGTCCATCAGCAGGAATTTGAAAATCCTGGGCAGCCTCAGCCAGAAGTGGTAGACGAGAGAACGCAGACAGATGAGCAGCCGCAGGGTTTCATCCAGCAAGAGCAGCAAGAACCTCAATCTCAGCCGCAACAGCAGCAGGAGGAGGATGACATGCTCCAGTTCTATGAGCCTGATGTGCATCATGGAGATACTTGGCAGCAGCCTCAAGCTCCTGAACAACCACAACCTCAGCAATCTTTCCAGCCTCAGCAGGACCAGCACGTTGAATCGCAATCTCAGGCTCAACCAGAAGAGACAAAAGAATCCTTCGCGCAGAAGCATATGCCTGAGACGCAGATGCTCTCAAAGATCCTTTTTCAAGGCTCAGTCCTTGCCGCATCATGCGATGCTGCGATCACGACAGCACTGAAAAAGAAATACCAGTCCATCTTCATGAAGCAGCCGCCTATGCAGTTTGAGGCGCTTGTCAATGAGATCACTCTCAAGGCGACGGTGCCCTACCAGAATGAGATCAAGGCGGTGCATCGCCTGAGAAATGTTTTCTTCGATCACGGCAAGGAGCTCTCCGCAGAAGAGATAACGATGGCGCTGAGCATCACGAAGCGGTTCTTTGATGAGTTCTGATTTCTTGATGAAAAAGGCATGGTCGGGCTCCTGTCTATACCTTTCTGCTTCTACCCCGTAAAGGGGCATTCCCCTCAAGCAAGTCCATTATGTGTATGAGCTCACGTCGAATTATCGGAAGATGTCTTTTTCATCAGAGGTTATAGACAGGTTTAAATAGTTCCCTTTCTTTGGTTTCACTATGGAAAAGAAGTCTCGCGGCCGTCCTGTCAAATCAGAGATCAGGCAGAATGTTGTCGATCTTTTGGAGTACTCAGGACCAGCTTATGGATACGAGATATTCAAGCACTATGTCGAGTTGTTCCCGCGAGTGACGATGCGCTCGATCTATTATCATCTTTCTAAAGGGATCGATACGAAAGAGATCAAGATCCACAGTGTCAGGAAGGTCAAAGGCGATTATTCTTGGGGGACTGATGCCCAGAAGACATTCTATACGCTCGGACCGAGCGCTCAACCGAGAGGCCAGAAGCGCATCAATGAGTATTTTTCAAAAAAGAAGAGATGATTCATTCTGCCTGTTCAGGCTTGATGCCGTACTGCTCAAGAAGAGAGCGCTGGCTTTCTGATTCTTTCTCTCGTACTCGTTCAAACGAATATTCTACTTGTTCTTCATCATAGAAGTCCATGCGAGGCAGTATGGCAGAAAAATATGTGCCTATATGCCCATCAAGGAATGACTCATCGGCATAGAGCTTTCTTGATGTTGCAAAAACATCTTCGGCAAGCGATTCCAATCTGCTTATCGTCGAGGCTTCTGCATCAAGCTTTCTCAGCTGTGCCATGTATCCTGGTACGACAGATTCTATGGCTCCCTGCTGCTCACTATATGCGGGATCGTGTTCTCTTCCTTCAAGCCCTGCAAGGAGATAATCAAGTGCCTTGAGGGCGATCTCTTTATGCTCTCTGAAAAATCCCCTTATGTCAGTATCGTATGTGAAGACAGTGTGGATCTCAAGGAGTGCCATGTGCTCAGTGATATCTTTTCCAAGGTCGTCGCAGATAGCACGGATCTTCATGCCTTCGGCTATAAGTGCATCATGATTCTGTGTAAGATGGTCGCCATAGCCAATGTCCATGGCAGGAAAGAATAAGGTACTCTATATCAATGTTTCGAGGAGGCTGACAATGTTCCACAGCTGCGTCCTGGTAAATGGCTGGAGATTGGAATCTGAGGAGATGTCGTCGAGATCCTGCTGAGCTTTGTCTACTTTTATGGAGATCTCAAGATCATTCCTCTTCAGCGTCTTGATGATCTCATCAATCTTCAGCTTCACATTCTTTGGTACAGTAGAATCGCTCTTCATGTCTTCAAGAGCCTCTAAAATATCTTCCATCTCATCTTCAGGCATTCTCATCACTCCTTATTTTCCTGCTCTTTCTTGTGCATCTCAGAAAGCTCCTCATGGATTTTCTGGTATCGCTCGCGAGCAGTCTTCTCATGCTTTTCAAGGGATTCGATACGCTTCTTCGTCAGAGCCTGTTTTTCTGAAAGTTCTCCTTGCAGTTTTTCTGCGGGAGAAGCGACCATGATATTTCCTATGATCTTGTAGGATTCAGAAGTCGTCTTCAATGCTTCAAGGGCGGAGTCGAGCTCCATCTCCTGGGTCTGGTAGGCTCTCTTCTGCTGGGCGTAGGATTGAAGGTGCTGCTCAAGTTGCTGCAGTTCCTGAATCTTTTCTTGAGAGACCATCTTTATCACTCAGCGCTATACATTTCTTGAAGACCCTCACCAGTTTCGTGATCGAGGATCGTGCCGCTCTCAAGGCGACCGTGTCATCAGCTTCGATGTGAAAGACAAGCTTGTCTTCCTGCTTCTCCATGCGATATCTGAACCGTTTTGCGTTCAATGCCCTCTTTTCAGGAATCATGCACCTATAGAGAGCGTCACTGTCAGTATCTTCAATAGTGATGATGTCGTGCATCTTAACGTGCGAGAACGTGCGTTGACGTCGTTCGCATCTTATGGAGAATCTTTGATCCGCAGTACGGACAGTGGATACGCTTTCTCAGATAACTATCAGATACAGCTTTTTTGCAGGTTATGCAACGGTATTCCATGGGTCTCATGCCTCCGGTTCAACGTATTCTTCCTGGAGCTTTTCCTTTGTGCCGGTCAGACTCTTTGGATCAAAGGTATATGCGCGGCCGGTAAACTTGATTCCTGTCTTGGTGCAGACCCAAAGACCTGATGAAAGTCTCTTGACAGTATTCTTGTTGCAGAATGGAGACTTTTTGCTGGATCGGACGAGCTGCTCAGCCTTGCTGATCTTATCTCTCGTCGATTTACCGTATCTGGTTCCGAACCGTCCACCGCGGCTGTGTACTTTTTTTGCCATTTCAATCACATCAATCGAGGAAAAGCCCTCGTGCTTATTCTCTTGTGAATAAGAGGTTTTATTTAAATCTATAGGGATGCTCATCTGCCGGAATTTATTGGATCCAGCAGTCCGCGAGCGTTAAGCATGGGGCTGCTCGGATTCGAACCGAGGTCGTCTGGTCCCAAACCAGAAAGGATAGCCAAACTACCCCACAGCCCCGCACGAAAACTGTGCGGTGAGCAGATGAAAAGAAATGCGGTTTATTTATAAAGGTTTCTGTGGCTCTCGACCGATGGCATGAGCTGATTCTAGCAAAAACCTTAAAGGGAATCTTTAAATGCATGATGTTGATTTCATAGTTTGGTGATAGATGATGGAGAGAAAAAGTGAATATCCTATAATGGATGAGATTCTCACAAGATGGTCGCCTCGAGCATTTGAGCCGATCGATATCCCTGATGAGCATCTGTTTGCGATGGTTGATGCTGCACGTTGGGCTCCTTCTTCCTACAACGGCCAGCCCTGGCGGTTCATCTATGGCAAACGTGGGACTCCTGCATGGGACAAGCTCTTCGGCCTGCTCGTCGAGTTCAACCAGAGCTGGACAAAGAACGCCTCTGCGTTGATCTTGTTCGCGTCAAAGAAGACATTCGACAACGGCAAGTCCGCACCGACGCATGCCTTTGACACGGGAGCGGCATGGCAAAACTTTGCGCTCGAGGCACAGCATCAGGGTTATCATGCGCACGGCATGTCGGGCTTTGATTTTGAAAAAGCTCGAAGCGAACTGAACATCCCTGATGACTATGAAGTCATGGCGATGGCTGCTGTCGGCAAGAAAGCTGATCCGTCGATCCTTCCTGAGAACCTTCAGGAGATGGATAAGAATATGTCTGGTCGAAAGCCTGTGAAGGAGCTTGTATTTGAAGGGAGCATGTGATTGCTTCGTCCTGCTCCATTTCTTCTTTTCTTCTTAATCTTCTTGCAACATTCCGTGCGTATGCGGAAGCGGAGAACTCTGATCGCTCCTGCGATCCCCTCCGATGCACGGCAACCAGGTACGTGCTCAAAACCCGAACGATTACCGCAAGACAACAACTCCAAGGCTGGTGCATATGCATCTCTTTCCTGTTTTTGCCCAAGTTTTATAAACTGAATCCGATTTTTCAGTCCTATGAGCGATAAAATTACAGCAGCACAGCGGTATAAGCTGAAGCATTTCATCATGCACCTGGAACAATTTAGAGGTCGCCATACTGAGCTTGTCACGGTCTACATACCGGCAGGCTATGATATCAACAAGATCATCACGCATATCTCTCAGGAGCAGGGAACAGCATCGAACATCAAGTCAAAATCGACGCAGAAGAATGTCATCGATGCTCTGGAGAGGATGCTGCAGCATCTCAAGCTCTACCCCCAGACGCCAAAGAACGGTCTTGCCGCTTTTTCAGGCAATGTCGCAGAACGCGAAGGGCAGAGCGATGTCCAGGTCTGGAGCATCGAGCCGCCTGTACCGATCAACACGCGAATCTACCGGTGCGACAAGGAATTCCATCTAGATATACTCAGAGACATCGCAGATACGAAGGATGTCTTTGGTCTTGTCGTGATGGACCGGAGAGATGGTGATGTCGGGCTCCTTAAAGGAAAGACGATCATCCCGATGGTCAACACCCATTCCAATGTTCCCGGAAAGACGAGAGCCGGTGGTCAATCAGCGCAGCGTTTCGAACGTCTCAGGGAAGGTGCTGCTATCGAGTTCTACAAGCGCATAGGTGAGTACATGAAAGAGCAGTTCCTTGACAATCAAGAGATAAAAGGAATCCTTGTCGGAGGACCCGGAAGGACAAAGAATGATTTCATCGATGGGAACTACATCACTAATGGGGTCAAGAAAAAGATCATCGCGATAAAGGACCTTTCCTACACTGGCGAGTTCGGCTTCCAGGAGCTTGTCGATAAGTGCGAAGATGTCCTTGCTAATGAAGAGATCGCTGATGAGAAAAAGGTTGTTGCAGATTTCCTCACGACGCTTGCAAAAGATCCTAAGATGGTCTGCTACGGTAAAGATCAGGTCATGGAGCTCGTCAAGCAGGGCGCTGTCGAAGTCCTCCTTCTCTCAGAAGACCTTGATGAGGAGAACATGGAAGGATTCGACAAGGAAGCATCCCAGTTCGGAACAGAGATTAAGATAATCTCGACAGAGACGAGAGAAGGCATCCAGCTCAAGAACATCGGCATGGTCGGCGCTATCCTCAGATATCCTGTCATGGATTAGTCTTTCTTAGTAGATTGTACACAAAAGGTTACTCGCTGTTTCAATAGCATAGTGACGCATTCTTGCATAATATCTTTTTGAGCTCTTTCTTGTTGTGCAGTCCGCAGAACGATTCTTCTTCGATGACCATGCAAGGGAGCTGTGAGAAATTATAATGCCTCATCAAAAGATCCACAGAGGGCAGATCGAGTTCGGCATCGAAAGAGAACAATGCAAGCTCTTGGCCTCTGCCGAGATCCTCAAGATCCCTTCTAATATCGGTCAGCACGAATGATTGCGGATCGCAGTCAGGACAGTCCTCTTTATTCTCATAATAGAATGTCATGATTGTCTGGTTGACATCGCACATCCTCTTGAGTCTCTTGAGCATGGAAAAATAGAGGACTGCACGCTGGTTGAAGTGTTTCTTCTGCTCAAAATAGAATGGCGATTCAGCGATCTCTTCGCTTGCCTGCCTGTACGAATCGATCTTGATGCCGAGGTCCCAAAGGTCCTTGTTCATTGACGCGAGCATGCTCTCAAGCGCGATGCACGTCGATTCTTCCCCGAAGAAATCAGAGAGGAAGAAAAGCGTCTGCATCTCTTCGTATTCCTGCACGATGTCGTTCATCCTTCCAAGAACCGCTTCCTCACGTTTGTCGTTGAGCACCGTATTGGAATAGATAATGCCTGCAAGAAGCACGACCGTGACCAGGAGGGCGATGCCGAATATCCGTTTCTTTGCTGTCTTTACCGCCATTTTACTTTCTTCCGTGTTAATGCCGAGATGAATGATGTACCCCAGAAAATCTGGTAGAGAAAGAAGAGAAATATAAAACCTATGAATCCGGGGATCCTTTCTCTCATGCTCTTTTTTGCCACCGTCAACGATACGGCTACCGTCAAGACTGTAGTCATGATGGCTATCGTCCCGAGGATGCTCAGTGAGCTGACCGTCAACAGGTCGATGCTTTCTATCGAGAGATGCGCAAAGAAGTTGAAGTCGGTCAATGCATAAAAGGACAATGATTTTGTCAGATTTGAGAGGGAGAGGATCATGGAATAGATGACCAGGATCAAACCGCCGGTTATCAGTATGTAGGTGTATGGATAGATCACACCGAGCATGCCTACCTTGCGGTTCATGATGAGCCGCCTATACTGCCACAGTGTCAGCAGCGAGCCAGTGTACCAACGCTTCCTCTGGACATAAAGCTCTTTGAATGTTCCTGGAGAGATGGTCCTGACTTTTGTCGTGGTACAGTTCGCTATCTTGTATCCTGCTTCCTGGAAACGCATCGCGATCTCGTGGTCCTCGACGATGTTTGTCGTGTCAAAGAGGCCGACATCATCGAATGCCTTCTTGCGGTACATGGAGAACGGACCTGGCGTGACATGCAAGGCTCCGAAGAAGGAGAGCACCTTGAGCACCAGCTGCAGACCGATGATGTACTCGATCTCTATGATCTTCTGCAAAAATGTTTTTGGATTCTTGACCTCGACGGTCACGGTGACAGCGCCGATCTTTTTGTTCTGGAAGTAGGGTACCATCTTTCTGAGAATATCGGGCATGACCTCTGAGTCTCCGTCCATCGTCGCGATGAATTCCCCTTTTGCGAGATTTATGCCTTGGTTGAGCGTGGCAGCCTTTCCCTTGTTCTTCTTGTTGTCCACGAATGTCATCCGAGGTCCAAGATTGGCATTGACGATCTCGCTGGTATTATCTTTGCTTCCATCGTTGAGGATGATGATCTCAAGCTTATCGCTTGGATAATCGACGTCCTTCAATGAATCCAGCGTCTCTTTCACCTTCTTTCCTTCATTATAGACCGGAACAAGGATGGTGACCGAGGGCAGCTTTCCGCTTGCGAGTTCCTGCGGGGATTCAAAGATTGCCTTCCGTTTGGTGATGATTATTATAAGGAGGACGACAGCGAAGTACGTAGATAAAAACCAGATGCCCGTCACAAATAGCGTGTAGAGGATATTCAATGTGCCACCTTTTTAAAAGCATAAAAAGAGAAGACACTATTAAAAGATTTCGGAAATCAGCGGCTAAAGTCGTGTCAAAGAGACAGCTATCGTCGAGAAGTATTCACTGCCCATATCTCGATAATCTCTTTATCCGCATAGAGCTTACGGAAGTGCATATCGTTTGAGAAAAGAAAGAGCAGGCCTTGATCAGGTCGGGACCAGACTCTTTCCTTTATCTCGTCGGTCAGGACAATATAATCGACATCACGCTCTCTGAGAAGGGCAAGCGTCGCATCGAGGTCAAATGATTGGAATATGGTCTCCACATCCTGGCTTTCGATGAAAGTCGCTGATGATGCGGTCGCCACAACAGGTTTTCCTGAATATGCCCTGACATGGTATGCGAAAAAAGGTCCTGTAAGAACATTCCCGTCCGGCTGCTTTGCAAACCAATCGAGAGCCTCTTTCTCTTCAGCCTGGAGAGGGAGAGAGAGGAAGGTAGAGGAATAGGAAAGCAAGGTGAAGAGAAATCCGCACATGATGATCACTATGGTGAGCATCTTCAGATCATTGGAATACCATTTTCTTGCAAGGAGTGCAGAAGCGCCGTCTGCTGCATAGACTGCCGCTGCGATGCCTAAAAAGTAGAAGCTTCTGAACTCTATGAGCGGAAGCACCATGAGGGAGACAGCGAAGATGAACTGAAGCGCCTGGCGCTTCTGAGACAAGAGCTGCCTGATGAAACCATATGCAGCTATCGTCACCAGCATGATGCCAAGACTCCGGCTGCCGCCGAACTCGCTGATGAACTCACGTATGAACATCTCTGAGGTCGCAAACGGTATCTCATGCATGCTGGGCGCAAATCCCAGCACGACAAGGAGAAGCATGAGCCCCCCGCCTGCTGCAAGAGCCTCATAGAATGATCTGATTCTGTTCTTGTAAAGGGCAACTGCGAGTATGATGATGAGATGCACGACCAGGAGCTCGATCCCGAAGAGGGGGATGATCAGGCTGATCAGATAGAAAAAGATTTTTCGTCTCTTCAGGAAAAGCAGGGATGACAGCGAGAGGAGTGTGAAGATCTGGACAGCAGCAAGCGATGCAGCATAATATATGAAAAGTGGCGAGAGGCCGAAAAAAAGGATGGTGAGGGTACGTTTATCTTTTGCTATGGCGAAATGCTTGAGGACGATGTTGAGCATCATGAGCACCAGCATAGCAAGCACGATATTCATCGCGAGAAGGATCAGGGCATCGCCGCCTGTCTCTGCAAGGAGAAAGGTGTAGATGTTCACCGAGGCGTCATGATCTGCCTGCATGGTAAGGATGGTCTCTTCCCCCTTGAGCATTGATGAGACGAGGTCTGCCTCATAGAGGTTCTGGCTGGATTCTATCCCTGGAAATGTCGAAGAACCGGAAGAGACGCGCACTCCCAAATAGATTGCCGTGATGGCGAGCACGAAGAGCATGGCTATAAGGGGTGCATGCTTTTTCTTGAGTGCCTTTTGAATCATTCCCATCGTATCATCCCTCTGCTCATGCTCTCCTTTGGATGTAACCGACCTGTGGCTGGAAGAGGATGCCGTCTCGTATATAAGAGTTGAGCACGTCGCGGATCTCTTTCTCGGTGTATCCCTTTTCGAGTGCTGCATAGAAGATCTCTTCGATCTGTATCTTCTTCTCAAACGGTATGATCGAGTTGATGAGCGCCATGAGATCTGAAACCCTGTCGTCCTGGAGCTCCTTTCTGGTGGACTCGTTGATCATCCGTTGGATCCTGAGTATCTCATCGAAGTCGTCTGCCATCTTCTTATGCTTCCACGCTCTGTAGGGAGCAGGTCACCTCATATATCTTGTTCTTAGACTGTCCTGCGAAGAGTTCCTCGAAGCACTGGTCGTTCTCTGCGACCCTGAGCGACTGCACCCCGTACCTAGTAAGGACCGAGTCGCTGATGTAGACATAGTCGACATCGTATCTGTCAAGGATCTGGATCGCATCGATGAGCGAATAGGTAGTGTAGAATTCCCTTATATCATCGACAACCTGGTCGACATTCTGCACCATGAGGAAGTTCATGTTGAGGACTGTGCTTCTTCCCGAGTAGTATTCGACAAAGAAGGCCTCTTGGTAGGGTGCCATGATCATCTCACTTTCCTTAGAGGAGTTCTTCATCCATCTAAGGAGCTGGACTTTCTCCTGTGAAGGCGCATCGTTTATCTTCTCGTTCATGAGAGCGAATGTCGGTGAGACTGATGTCAGGTAGACCATGAGGAGCACACCGATGATGATCACTGTCTTGAAGCGAGAGAATTTCGTCTTCTCGATGAACCCTGTAAGATTCTGGTAGTATTTGCTCAGGACGACGATGAGCACAGAAGAGAGAAGGATAAGCCCAGCCATGGGCCTGATGAGCTGCATCCAGAGCAGGATGAAAAGAGGCATCGCATAGCTTAAGAAGAAGAACATGAACTTCGATTTCCTGTCGCGGACATATTGAAAGAACATGCTGACTCCTGCGAACGTCGGGATGATCCCTATAAGGGCAATCGACTCGACGATGGTGATGCTTCGGAAATACTGGGACAGGATCTGGGTCGGCGCGTTCTGCCAGATGATGGAAGGGCCATGGAAGAGAAATGCGTTCTTGAAGATGAGGAACTGGGACCACAAAACAATAAACAACGAGACGATGATGACCTCCTGCTCGACATTCTTGTACTGAAGCCCTTCCACCTTGACGAAGATGAAATAGATGATCTGCCCGAGCACGACAAAAAAGACAGCGGGATGCGTAAAGCTGAGGATGATGACTGAGAAGATATAGACGCCGATGTACTTGTCGCTTGTGCCTATCATGAGGAAGGCATAGAATGAAAGGAGGACCAAGGGTACGACCAGCGTGAAGATCGATATTGAATTGAATGTCTGCAGGAAGAAGACAGGGATGAATCCTGAGAGTGTCGCAGCGAACAATGAAGCGTTCTGGTTTCTGGTGAATCGCATGGAGAGCAGATAGACAAGGAATATCGTCGTCGCTGCGAAGATGTTGGGCACGACTTTCGCAGCAATGGTCGCTGGCATGAAGAACGTGAAGAACGAGAGTACATAGTAGTACGCCGGTGGAAAAAGAAGCATATCTCCGGTGTTCCTTTCTGTCTCAAGGATGGGGAGGCCTGTCTCTCTGATGTGCTCGATCTGCTTGAGGACGAAGTAGGACGAGTCATCGCTGAACTCAGGTGTCTGGAACGCAAAGTACAGGCGCACCGCTACGACAAGCGCGAAGATGAAGAATAATGAATAGAACTTCCATCGTTCCGCAACATACGCTGCATGCTTCCTGATCGTTGCAGTTACCACCGTCCCATGAACTATGAGGGTGGTTAGATTTAAAAACTTTTACCTCTTTTCGGGAGTTAGTATACATTTCTCTGACATGGATGCTCTTATGGTGTATCTGTGCTCTTTTCTGATTAGTTTTGCATTCCCTGTGAAGGCCTTGTTGCTGGTCCCTGGGATATCCCTGAGCATAACTTTTATATGCCTGGAAAAAACCAACTCTCTATGAATCTCATCGAGGAAAGTTTCAGGGAGATCTTCCCCGATCGTCCATTCACTTTCCAGGCGAGGATCCGCTATTCTCGAGCTTTCAAAGACTACAATGCGAATATAAAGCACTACAAGCAGAAGGATGAGCTGATCATCAGCCTTTCCAAGAAGTGGAACGCAGTCTCAAAAGATATCAAGAAGGGACTTATCCAGGAACTCCTCTGGAAACTGTTCGGCAAGGGCAAGCATCCCCAGACCCTTTCTATGGACCTTTACCACATCTATCTGCGAAACACCCATCTCTCTGCTGAGAAAGATAACATCGACCCTGAACTGCAAAAATCCTTCGAACGTGTCAATGAGCGATATTTCAACGGCATGATCGACCAGACTAATCTGGTCTGGGGGACTCAGAGCACCAGGACTCTCGGCCGTTATGAGTACGGCTCGGATACTATCATGATCTCACGCATCTTTGAGGATGCACCTGAAAGGCTCATCGACCGCGTCATGCACCATGAGATGCTTCACAAGAAGCACAAGTACTCGACCAAGAACGGCCGCAGCCATCATCATACTCCTGCGTTCAGGAGGGAAGAGAGGATGTTTGAGGATTTCGAGATAATCGAGAAAGAGATCCAGCGCCTCATCGCAGGATTTCCCCGGCGGACGCGCAGGCCGACGACAATCAGAAAACTCTTTAGATGGTGATGGGGATAGGACAGCATAAGACATCACAGAGGAAAGCATCCAGGAAGATCGCAAAGCTTCCTTCTGATGAGGTATATGAGCCGCGTGAGGACAGCTATCTTCTGAAAACTTTTGTCGAGCAGTATGCTGCAGGCCATGTCCTCGAGATCGGTGTCGGCTCAGGGCTTCTCACAGCTACTGCTGCAGGCATGTCTGCTGTAAAAAGTGTCCTGGGCGTCGATATCAACCCCAAAGCATTGAAGGCTGCAAAGGATCGGGTGAAAGGCGACAAGGACGCGGAAAATAAGTCAGACTTCAAGAGATCCGACCTATTCAGCAGCGTCGAAGGAACGTTTGATACCATCATCTGCAATCCTCCTTATCTACCTGATGAGCCAAGCGCTCCGGACCTTGCGCTTGATGGGGGAAGGCATGGCTATGAGCTGATCGTCAGGCTGCTTGACCATGTGAATGATCATCTGACGCAGCCGGGAATCATGCTTCTCCTTTTCAGCTCCCTAAGCAAGAAAGAGAAGATCGATGAAGCCATCGAAAACAAATGCCTGACGAGCACGCTTCTTGGAGAGCGCAAGCTCGACTTTGAGACGCTGTATGTCTATAAGATAGAGAAGAGCACACTGCTGCGCGAACTTGAGATGCAGGGAGTCAGCGATGTCCATAAGGTGGCGAGAGGAAAACGCGGCATGATCTACAAAGGATACTACAAAGGACTGGACATCGCGATCAAGGCGAAGCATCCTGCGAGCGAGGCGGTCGAGGCAATCAACCATGAATACAAGGTCCTCGATTTTTTCAGGAACGAGCATCTTGAGTTTATCCCTCACGTCCTTTTCACCGGGCATCATTATTTTGCCTATGAATTCATAAAGGGGCAGTCCATCAGAGAATTCACCGAACGGGCGAAGAAAAAAGATATCATCGATATCCTCAAAAAGATATTAGGATATATGAGAGAGCTTGATGAGCTCGGCTTCACGAAGGAAGAGATGCACCGCCCGCACAAGCATATCTTCATCGACG
>JBMCSP010000010.1:0-12810 GCA_048624455.1 Nanobdellota archaeon | reverse complement strand
CCCTCTACAACGAGGTCGACCCAAGCCCTGTCACGATCATCGAGAACCTCAAGAAGGATCTGAAGAAGTGACAACAAAGGAGAGGTAAGTTTAAATACCTCATTTCACTGGAAGAGTCTGATGAAAACAGTTATCGGCATCGATGCAGGAGGGACAAGCATCAGAGCAGGTCTTGTGACAAAGCACGGAAAACTTCTCCAGGTTATCGCCGAACCGACTCCGAAGAAAAATATTCTTGCAACGATCAAAGCCATGATCAAGAAGCTTCGAAGAGATGATACCATAGCTGTCGGCATCGGCATCGCCGGACCCATCGACCAGAAGAAAGGAACGATCTATCCTCCAAACATCCCCTCACTCAAAGGGACGAATCTCAAGAAGGCATTCAGACGGCTCTCACTTCCCGTCGTCATCGAGAACGACAGCAACTGCTTCATACTGGCAGAACAGAAGAAGGGAGCGGCAAAAGGCTACAGGGATGTCATCGGCATCACTATCGGGACTGGTATAGGCGGGGGCATCATCATAAATAACAATCTCTACACGGGCAAAGATGGGTCTGCAGGAGAGTTTGGACACATCACGATCGATGCCACATGCCAGACTCCTGGCTATCCTATCAACGGCTCTCTTGAGAGCATGGCATCGGGTAGAGCAACCGAACGACGAGCAAGAGAACTCGTCATGGAGAATACACGAACGATCATCAGAAAGAATCCGACAATGCCCGACATCATCACGGCAGCGAAGCAGGAGGACAGCCTTGCCCTCATGATCCTTGATGATCTCGGACGTCATCTTGGCACCGGCATCGCTTCTATCCTCAATGCTTTTGATCCAGAGTGCATCGTCCTCGGCGGCTCCGTCGCTCAGGCGCTCCCTCTCTTCAGGGAATCTATGAAAGATGAGATCAAGAAGAGGAGCGTGGAGCCTGCCAGAAGCAGTGCAATCATTCAAGCAAAACTTGATCATCCTGGCATCATCGGCGCAGCCCTCGCCGCAGCCTCAACTGCTATATCGGCAAGTGAAAGGAAGCTTTAATAAAAAACAGGTTTCACCCTTTGTAAGGATGGACGACGGATCATACTACACAGAAGCCAATGCAGGATTCTTCAGCAAAGACTGGTTCACCCGCAGAGAGATTATCTTGGGCAATTCAGGCATGAAGATATTCAAAAAACTATTCGGTCTGAAGCGATCATCTAATCTTCTCCAAAAAGTTATCTGGAAGAAGAGCTACTTCTACATCATCTTCAGAGGTGCCGGGACGCAGGTCCTCGTCAAAGAATACAGCAGAGAAGAAGAAACAGACGGCGCCTACAAATCTTTTGACAGAGTACGCCCTGCAGGAAAGAGTGTCGTGCTTCTCAAAGGCAAGCCCGATGAAGTTATGAAGCAGGCAATATCCAACCTAACGAAAAATCTCAAGGGTTTCTCCATGAGCAAGCTCTTCACCGCAATCTTTCTAGACAGCACCGCCATATGTAAAACTGATGAAAGCGTCGAACGCAACAGTAAAGACTTTCCCGAGCTTACGCCATGGTACTATTTCAACTGGGGAACAGTCCACACTCCTTTCATGTTTGTAGCGCAAGAGATTTTTCAAACAAGGAATGGAGGAGAAAGATTGATAAGGCCTCCTAAAGAGAAGATGATTAACATTGAGCATGCAGACTATGAATGCAGGCTTATGGGTAAAAACCAAGTACAAAATCACAACAAAAGTTTTCTTGATGTTCCTTTACATTTCAGGAACCAAAAAAGAATTAACAAAAGAAGGATAACTCGAGAACCAAGCAATACTAACTTGTTAAGAAAAATATCATCACGTGATTCCGTACTCTATGACAGAGAAACTATTGAAGGAGGGACAACAAATCTGAAACAGGTAATCCAGCATGTTCTTGAAACGGATAAGGATACAAACAATATCATGATCAACAGCTGCTGCAGTCCAGTTATTATAGGAGATGATGTCCACTCGCTTGCAGATCATCTTTCAACTGAATTAGGCTGTAACATCTTTTCAAGCGATGTATCCCGAGAAGATTTCTCAGCAGGTTACAAAAAATCGATAGAAAAGAAGATTGGTGCATTCAAGAAAAGAAAAGATGCCTTAAAGGAAAATGTTAATCTTGTTGGGTTCCCAAAAGAATCTCTTGGAGAACTACAGATGCTTCTTAAGCTATCAGGAATAAATGTGCACCAGACAATACTTCCTGAGATATCTGATAAAGACTTCGACAATTATCTTGAAGCGGAGGTACAAGTATTGTTCCCACATGCTGGCTATGCAGAGATATATAGGGATATCTTTCAAAAGATTCCTATCAGCACCATCAAACCACCAGCACCTTACGGTTTTGACAGAACAATAAGATGGCTTGAAACGATACTCATACAGCAAGAAGCAACCTTCAACGAAGAGTTGTCAAACTATTTGAAAAGAAGCAAGAAGATATATAATGATATCAAAAAGCAATCAGAAGGTATAGGGATTGGTTTCATATTATCAGATATAGACATCGAAAAATTCAGTTTTCCAGAGAAATTTTTTAAGGGCATCCCCATCTTATCGTTCCTAGAAGATATGGGTTTTATGATCCATGTGGCGATCTATACCCAAAAGAAGAATTATCTGTCTTATAAGACCATTATAAGAAGAGAGTTCAACAACAAAGGCCATTCAATATCGTTCATCGAGACCCTTGACGAACTTGAGAACTTCATCAAGAGAGATGAAATTGATATGATATACTCAGATTTCAAGTATGATTGCCGTATATCTCGCGTAGGCAAGAACAGGATATCTATCTCTGCAGCCTACGAAATGGGCATAGCTGGAGCGATAAGAACACTCAAACGGTTGCTGAAGGTAAATACACGAAGGTTCCACAAAACATTTGCAGAACAGTTCGCTGACAGCTATGAAGCCGTTCCAATAGACATAGAGTTATAGATGATTATCATGAACAAAATAAGACGAAACCACACATATTTGACAGGTATACTTCTAGCTGTCAACGCAATCAAAAGAAGCTACCTCCTCATCGATGGTCCGGATTGCACTTACAAGAAAATAGAGAGCATAGAGAAGAATCACGATTTCTTCACAAAACTATTCAGACAAGACGGAAAACATGTATTCGGATCGACCGTCGCAGATGTAAAGAGGGTCATCCATGATCGGATGGACCAGCTTGAACACCAGATAATCCAATTTACCAAACAAGATGGTGCTGAAGCTGTCTTCCTCAGCTCACTGCCTATGGCAAGTCTCACAGGCGTCGATTACAACCTTTTCAAGAAGAAGATCGCAACAAAGAAGCCCATCATCAATCTTCCTTACAAGTCTCTTGATAAAGACTGGCTTGATGGCTATGCCGATACCCAAAAAGCCATCGCAAAAGAGATGGAATTTTCCAAAGAGAAAAAGCAGAAGCACAAAATAGGCATCGTCGGCTATATGTTTGACAGAAATGAAGGCGACCACAAAGGAAACATCACAGAGATGAAACGATGGATGGAAGCACTTGGACTTGAATTAGTAAGTGTCTGGTTTGACGGCAGGAACTACAGCGATCTTCACAGTATCGAGGAAGCTGGTCTTATCATCTCCTTGCCATATGCAAGAGAGGCTGCGAGAATCATAACTGAGAAGACAGGGGCAAAGCTGCTCAAACTTGGACTGCCTATGGGTTTTGATGGCACAAGAAGATGGATCAGAGCAGTAGCTGAAGAGACGAACACAAAAGAGAAGGCAGAGGCCTTCATCGATGAAGAGCTCAGACAATGCCTGCCCGTACTTGAATGGGTCGTACCTGAGTTTTTCCAGCAGAAGAAGGTTTCATTGATAGGCGACCCATATCTCATGGATGCCTTGAGCTACGCACTCGAAGAGCTTGATGTTGAGATCAACGAGCTCATCCTCTTCAGTACACCAGACAGGAAAGATGCACTGACGCATTGCAAAGGCAAAAATTTCTACTTTGATCTTGATGACCCTGCTGACAGCAGACCTTTGCATTTTGCGATCGGCAATTCTGATGGAAGCGAGCTCTATTCGAACGTCCCATACATCGAATTCGGATATCCCTCATACGGCTATCACGCATTCTTCACCCAGCCATTCTTGGGTTTCAAGGGATTTCTTATCTTCATCAACAGGCTCGTCAATCGCATGGAGTATGACATATACCGGATCGATGAAGAGATCCAGAAGGCAGAAGAACAGCCTGCAACAGAGAACAGCATATCGGAAACTATGCAGCAAATCAAAAAGTAAATAAAGGTCAGACGCTCAAAAAGAGAGCATGGCGAAGCGATCAGGCGGCAAGAAAAAGACCGTGCGACGGGAAAAGAACGGTTACGAGATCGTCCGCGACTATATCCTCAACCGCGAATTCAAGGGCAACATCTTTGTCCTTGCCACATTCATCATCTTCGGCGTCTTCATCCCCCCGCTTCTCAGCCTGGCGCTCATATACTGCCTCTATAAGACTGTGCCCCAAGAGCCTAGATTTTTCGACAGGCACTTCTTCATCTATCTCTTTTCGTTGCTGATCATCCAGTTCATCTATCTTGCACTCAGCGGCATGGCCTTTGCTGATGCAGCTATGAGGACAGGAAGGATAACCGTGTTCATCATGCTGCTGATCTATCCGTTCATCTACGCCTGGCTGTGGTTTGACTGGAACTACAGCTAGATCCACAGGGACAGAAAACAATAAAAACACACTTTCTCACCCTATCCTATGATTCTCAGGTATCTCAAGCTCCATAATATCCGATCATATCTTACAGAGAAGATAGATTTTCCGACAGGACCAGTTCTTCTTTCCGGCGACATAGGATCAGGGAAATCTACGATCCTTCTGGCGATAGAGTTCGCTCTTTTCGGCCTGAAAAGAGGGGAATTCACTGGCGCATCACTTCTGAGAAACGGAGAGAGTGAGGGCTCTGTCGAGCTCAAGTTCATCATCGACAAGGGAGGGGTGCGCAGGGAGATCATCATCTTCAGGTCGCTGAAACGGACTGCAAATTCCATCAAGCAGGATGCTGGACATGTCACTGTGAACGGCCAACGAACTGACGCAACGCCAGTCGAGCTCAAATCCATGATATTGAGCATACTCGGCTATCCTGAAACGCTCCTCACCAAATCGAAGGATCTCATCTACCGCTACACCGTCTACACGCCTCAGGAAGATATGAAGCAGATTCTTTTTGCAGAAAAAGAAGAGAGACTCAACACCCTGCGACGCGTCTTCAATATCGACAAGTACAAACGCATCAGAGACAATCTTTCAACCATAACAAAAGAGATACGTGAGCAGACAAAGATACTGGAGGGACGTACATATGCGCTCCCTGAGAAGACAAGACAGTACAGAGAGACTATCCGCGAAGCCAATGATATCACAAAGACGGTCAAAGAGCTGCTTCCCCAGATAAAGCAACTGGAACAAGAAATTGCAGACATCAAGACCAGGGAAGAAGAACTGAACAGGCAGCATCTCAGGCTCAAAGAGATAAAATCGAAACTGGAATATAAGGAACAGGAGCTCAGAAGCAGGACTGAACAGATAATGACAGATGAAGAAACTCTCAAGGCAATCAGCAAGTCGATAGCAGAAACCCAGCAGAAGATAAAGACATTCGGCGAGACTGAGATAAGCGAAGCTTATGTGGCCGAGCAGGATGATGCTGCCGCAAAAGCTCTGGAGAGTCTCAACGAGAAAAGGAACGAGAACATACTCCTTAAAGAGAGAGTGGCATCACTCAAAGACCAGATCAAGACCCTGCAGGAAGAGACTAAATCAAAAAAACAACTGGAAAAGCAAGTCCTTGAGAAACGCCAGGAACTCAAGAATGCAGAAGTGGTGACCCGGCAGAAGCCAGAGCTTGAGAAGAATATAGAGAAGATAGAAAAGATCATCACCACACTGCAGAACAAGATCACCGAGACAGGGGTCAAATACGCTTCAGCCGAGAAAGTGATCAGCGATGTCAAAGAGCTCGATGATTGTCCTACCTGCCATCAAAAGGTCACCGAAGAGTACAAGAAAGAGATCATCAAGACGCAGAAACAAAAGCTCAGCAAGTTCAAAGATCAGAAAAAAGAGCATGAAGAAAGTCTTGCCGGCTACGAAAAGCGCCTCGAGACATCACGCAATAACATCAAGAACATTCTCGAAAAAGAAAAAGACATCGAGAAGATCAAGGCAGATATCGATCATCTGGAGACAAGCATAAAAGAGTTTGACCAGAAAAAGAACAGGATAGAAGAGATGGAGAAAAAGAAAGAGCACTTCGCATCGAATATTATAGCAAAAGAGACTCTGGAGGCAGAAGAGAAAGCGGTGAAGGAGAAGCAACAGCACCTCAAATCACTGCAGGAACAGCTCAGCAGACAGAAAGAGAAAAAGTATCTCCAGGAATCCCTCAAGGAGAAGGAAGAGCGCAAAGACGAGCTTGAGAAGATGCTAACAGACAGAAGAGAACACAAGGATAAGCTGGAAGATGAGATGAAAACGCTCAGGAAAGAAGAAGAGGGGTTCAAGACTATCGAGAAGGATAGTGAAAAGCTCAAGAAGGTACGTGAAGAGAAAGAGGAAAAAGACAAAGAGCTGACTTCAAAGAAAGCCTCGCTCCTTTCTACAAGAGAATCGCTGGTCAAGACAAAGGGGACGCTTGAGGATGAGATCAAGAAGATGCGTGAGCACAAGGAGCGGATAACCTACCTTGCTGAGCTTAAGACCTGGCTGGGCGATCATTTTGCCAATATCACCTCGGTCATAGAGCGCAACGTCATGATGCGCGTCTTCAATGAATTCAACGAGCTCTTTAAAGAATGGTTCAACATGCTCATAGAGGATGAGGTCATCAGCGTCAGGCTTGATGACGAATTCACGCCGATTGTCGAACAGAACGGCTATGAGATAAGCATTGATGATCTTTCGGGAGGAGAAAAGACCAGCTGTGCCCTCGCCTACCGGCTTGCCCTCAATAAGGTCATCAATGACACCATCGACTCGATCAACACAGACGATCTCATCATACTCGACGAGCCGACCGATGGCTTCTCAAGCGAGCAGCTCGACAAGCTCCGTGATGTCTTGGAGCAGTTGAGGATTGGCCAGATCGTCATCGTCTCCCATGAGACAAAGATAGAGAGCTTTGTGGACAACATCATAAGGATAAGCAAGGCAGAGCATGTGAGCACGATAGCATGAGACGGCACGAAGAGAGACGAATATTCTGGATCGTCGGCGCTTTCTTCCTCATCATACAATCCATAACGACGATCACTTATCTTCAAGCCGGGCAGCCACAGAACCTGCTATGGTTCTGCAATCATACACCCATCCTCCTAAGCATCGCCTTCTTCCTGAAAAAGAAGGACATCATCAAGACAGTGCTCAATGTCGGACTGATACCCCAGGCGATCTGGAGCATCGACTTCATCATACGGCTTCTTTTTGGCATCTTCCCTTTCGGCGTCACCGCCTACATGTTCGAACATGTCCATGGCTGGTCGTTCATCGGCTCGGTTCTTGCTCATGTCTTCTCTTCAATACTCGCATTCGGTCTCGTCTACAGGTATCGCCAGAGCAGACGCACGCTCATCTACTCTGCAGTCTACCTTCTCATCCTTTTTTCAGCATCACTCTTGTTTTCTGCGTCTGCAGAGAACATTAATATGGTACGTTATCTGGAGCTTGGAGACATCGACTTCCCTGGCTATACGGCGCTCTGGCCCATCCTTGCGTTCGTCCTGGTCGTACTGCCGACGTTTTGGCTTCAGAGATCGATCTCCGGACGATACCATCGACGTCACTCAGCGTTTACAAGAAAATAATGATCTGCAGCCAGAACCGATTGATTTAAAAGAGTTTTGTCATTTCTCACTCATGCAAAGCCGACGTGGCACAATCTGGTACTGCGCTGGTCTCGAACGATGACAAATCCTTTGTCAAGGTTTCGTCGTCCGAAACAACCAGTTTCCTTCGGGATATCCCGGTTCAAATCCGGGCGTCGGCGTTCATTTTTTCACTTCTTGCCCGTCTTTGAATATACTCATTGAACAAGTTCAATGTCACCAACGCTCCACTTATGGAATCCGGGCGCTACAGAAACTTGTTTCTGTGCGCAAGTGAATTATATTCACTTTACGTCGGCGCTTATTTCTTATTCTTTCAGAAAATACTTAGCCAGTTGTGGCCCTTCCTGCTTGTGATAGTTGTTGCCGGAAAAGCCATATCCTTTGTCAGGGATCTTCGTATTCTTATAGAACTCCATGAGGCAGATCGGCTGACCGTCGTAGACCGTGATATCCTCGTGAGGCCGGATCTCCAGCACGCCCTGGCGGCCTCTTATCTCACCGTATTCCCCATAGCCAAAACCAGGATCGAAGAAACCTGCATAATGGACACGGAGCTCGCCGATCAGATTAGAGAAAGGGATCATCTCCGAGGAGAGACTGAGCGGCACAGAGACGAATTCCTTGGTCGCAAGGATGTAGAAGCGATCCTTCTCCAACGTGAGCTTTCCATGATCGCGATACTCTGTCCACACGTCTTCAAAAAAATCTCCAGGCTCATGGTCACGACGGGAGAGATCGATGACGTTGTTCGTCTTCTTTCCCTTGAAACCGACATGAGCATCCCTTTTGAGGTCAAGAGTAAGAAGAAGCTTGTTTTTGGAATAGAACGTTGAAGGAAGCAACCTGCCGTCCGCATCAAATATGAGATGCTCACTCGTGACAAGAGAATCATCTTCACCGGAGAAGAGCATGAGCTGGTTTAGCGTATCCTGTGCATGCAGTATGACATTGAAGTTAGGGGTCACTTCGACATACAGCCGTCCCTTGCGTCCCGCAGGGATCGTGTCGTAGAGACCGACGTGGTCCATGACAGTCCTGACAAGAAGATCTATGCGTCCTATAGAGCTTTTTGGGCTCAGCTTCCCTTCTATATCCTCAGGGAGATCGACGAGGGTCTCGGCAGGGATGATATATGTGCACCCTTTGTAGAGCATCCCGCCAAACGTAAGATCGACAGTATCGATGGTGAGGCGTTCAGTTATGTAGGATACATCATTGCTGAAGGGCAGAAACTTCTGCTTCACAAGATAAGCAGTGCTTCCTATGGGAATATCGATGCTGGCAGGCTGGACAAAACGTTCAAGCGGAAGATGGGACGTGATCGAACCTGACCCCAGAAGCTTCAGGATATCCGAATCGACAAGAGAATGCCGCATAGATCAGAGAAGTGGCTGAGGTTTAAAAGGAATATGCTGCTCAAGAAGATAGAAGAAAAAGAAAAAAAAGAAAAAAGGTTGGCAGCGGTCTATGGTCCGCCTGGCCTTCCTATGTACATGACCTGGCCCTGACAGGTTCCTGCGATGTTCGCCGGGATACCGATAGCCCAATAGGTCGCATCAAATGTTGGAAGGTCATCTCCCCCACCATTCTGATGCGCAAGGTTAAACTCTTCTGTGGCTGTAGCACCTGCTGCGTTCATCGGTGTCGATGACAGATATGCTGCACCATCACTGAGTGAGAACCTCAGATAGTTCACCGGTATATATCCGATGGAACAGTTGAAGGCATTTGCATCATCGTCATCGAAAGCTGCCGTCTGGTTGAAAGCATCGAGCTGAAGATCAAGCTCCACGTTGCCTTCATTGTAGACACGGACCTCGGTGTCAGCAGTGTAGTTGACCGTGACAGCCCTAAGACCGAAGTCTATCGAAGCATTGCCTACATCAAGCGCGACAAGGTCTTGTATGGTAGCAGTCTCATTTGCAGTATCATTGTGGTACTGCGGATCATCGTTCGTGATGTTCACGATGCACGTCCACGTCGAATTCTCTGCATAGTACTGCACGTTGTATGTACAGTTCCAGGTACCGGTAGTTTCAAAGCCAGTCAGATCGCAACTGGAATTGGTATAATGGATTGATGCATTATCCACATCTTCACGCGTCGAGCTCTGTGCATACAAGACAGACGTGACGTTGTCAAGGTCATCATTGCCGTCAAGATCGAAAGCTGTTCCCCAACAGGAGACCAGCGTCGTCTCGTTGGGCTGAAGCGATATGCTCTTATCTACTCCATCATCTCCAGCCTCATCTAGAAATATCGTTGTGGTAGGTATATTACCTGTCAAATCGAGGGTAGTAGGTATCGTCTCGTTCTCAGCAGCATGCACCGCTACGGCAAAGAATAATACCATAATCAATATCGTTATCAAGCGCTTCATACGCCAACACACCTCACATTTACTCAAACTGTTATCCCATTTCAAAGCAATTTGCTATATAAACTTTTCGCTTATCCCGTAATTCCGAATAAATGTTCTTGTTTGGCGAGACAGAAACGACTGCAAAACATTTATATACCATCCAGTAATAAAAATGGCTAAAAAAGGGATACACATGTTTTTAGCAGAAGATATCATGACGCGAGAGGTTGAGACCATCTCGCCTTCCGCATCATTGACGACCGTCTCCCAAAAGATGGCTAAAGAAAGGATAAGCTCCCTTATCGTGACGGAGAAGAAAAAGCCTCTTGGCATCATCTCTGAACGCGATTTCATCCGAAAAGTCCTTGCCAGGGGCGGGAAGAAGAGCATGAAGGTAAAAGACGTCATGTCCTCTCCTGTCCTTTCAGTGCAGCCCAGGGAAAGCATAACCAATGCTGCAAAGCTTATGCATGAGAACGAGATCCGCCATCTTCTCGTGACCCAGGACGGCGAGATCAAAGGCATCATCACAGAGACTGATCTTCTGAGGGGAGAAAGCGAGTACGTCAAGGCGCATCAGTTTCTCCAAAATCTCATCATGGCCCTTTTCATCACGATACTTATTCTCTTTATCGTCTTCTTCAGGATCCAGCTCTGAATCTGATCTCTGGCGCAGCCTATCATCTATCTCTGGAAATAGCGTTCAGTGTCCCTTATCTGCATCTCCGACCAGTGCTTGTCGAAATAGATCTTTGCATACGCTGCTTCCCAAAGAAGGAACGAGAGAAGACGCCTGCGCTTAGTGAGAAGCACCACCCTGTCTGGAACACTGAATGTAGAAAGATAGAGATTCTCCCTCAGATCATCTGTTGAGATATCTCGCAGCTGTACTTTTCCCATGAGCACCTTATGGGCGATCAATCTCGCTGCATCAAGAATCTCTTCCTGGCCATCATAATTGATGCAGAGGTTAAGGAAATACTGCTCATGGGTTTTTGTCTTTTCAAGAATTTTTTTGCACGCAGCTGTCGCCTGGCTCGGGATATCATACCATTTGCCGATGATGCTTACCCGTATGCTGTATGTCTGCACACGCTGATCTTCAGCAAGGGTTAAGAGCAGGCCAGTGATCCGTTCATAGATCCTGTTTATGAAGATCGGTTTCTCCTTTGTGGTCAGATGAAGGGTCATGATAGGAACCTTGTGCTTGATCTGGAGCTCAAGCAGCCCAACGATGAGCTCGTTGCGGCGTACAAGGGCCGAGTCGATCTGTGCTTCAGCATCGTCTCCCTTTTCCTGAAAGAGCTGTACCAACGGAAAGATATCAGAGAGCTGCAGGGCTACATGCTTGAGCGATTCTCCGTTCTCATCGATCTCTTTGAGCCGCTTTGCAGGAAGAAGAGTGTCCAGGACCATGGCGACCACCCTTTTTTTGGGGAGTGAATAAGATTTATAAAGTTTCGCGGCTGATGCTTGAGGATGAGTGTTGAAATCATCCTTCTCTCTGTCGGTATCGCCGGCATGATAGTCGGTTCCGTCTCAGACATCAAGAAGAGAGAAGTCGCCGACTGGGTGAACTATTTTCTCATCTTTGCCGGACTTGGGATACGCCTTATCACATCGATCTCCACAGGAGAATGGTCATTCTTCCTCTACGGACTTCTCGGGTTTGCAAGCTTTCTGGCGATTGCCTACCTGATGTTCTTCACAGGACAATGGGGAGGAGGCGACAGCAAGATGCTCGTGGGCATGGGTGCGCTCTTCGCGACCTATCCTGAGATACTGCGTACATATTTCGATCCAGAGTTGCTCGGCTATCCGTTCCTCCTCTCGTTCTGGATCAACCTCTTGCTGGTAGGAGCTGTCTATGGCATCCTCTGGACGCTAGGGCTTGGCATCGTGCATTTCAGCGACATGCGAAAAGCTCTTGGATCACGGCTGGGCAAAAAAAGAGTGAAAAAGATCAGGCTCGTGAGCCACATCGCTGCCGCGGCGCTCATCATCGTCGGACTCATCATCCCTGCGCTGCTTGTCAAGGTCACTTCGATCGTCTTCGGAGCGATGATCCTTTTTTTCTTCTATCTCTACATCCTTATCAAGGCTGTCGAGGAGGCGTGCATGTACAAGACGATCCCGCCTACTGAACTTGTTGAAGGTGACTGGCCGCTTGAAGATATCGTAGTGGACGGCAAGACAATCTTTTCTGCAGAAAAGAAGATAGGCCTAGAAGAAGACGATATCGAAAAGATCATGCACTATTACGAGAAAGGTAAGATCGAGAAGCTTGACGTCAAGAATGGCGTCCCTTTCGTCCCGAGCTTCCTCTTCGCCCTCATCGTAACGGCAATATACGGGAATCTCGTCACAGTGCTCTTGATATGAATCAGGCGATGCTTTCTTGTATGCGCCTGAAACTTGCATCAGAGAATGATCGCTTATAGGCGGCGGCTGCTTTTCGCATCGCCTCTGCATCAAGAGCGATCCGCTTTTTCTTGAGCAGCCCGCCATATTCGCTGGAGAGCAGGAACTGGACAAACTGAGTGACATTCTTTGGCTTCTCCAT
>JBMCSP010000009.1:0-13404 GCA_048624455.1 Nanobdellota archaeon | reverse complement strand
CTCTACCGCGTCATGGGCAGGGATCTCTTTGAGAGGATCAAATTCCTCCTCATCTGTGAAAATCTTCTCTGGATCCTGGGGTTCCGCTGTCGAATGCTCTACTTTTGGGATCTTCTTAATATTGGTCGGCGGAGGGAAATCCCCCTTGAATGATCGGACAGGAGGTTTGGGCGTCTCCAAAGACGGTTTCTGTTTTGGAAATCCCTCCTGAGCCTGGGTTGATTGATCAGGATCTGCTTTTGGGGAGAGATGGTAGGTCGGATGACTTTCTTTGCTCTCTTTCTTTTCCAGTTCCTCATCCTTTTCTTTCTTTTTGGATGAGAAGCCCAGCATGGCATGCTTGGCCTCGATGGGATGAAGAAGCGCTTCCTTGAGATGACTCTCGTGCTGCACAGGCGCATGATGCAAAGGTTTTTCCTTTGCCGTCCCCTGCTTCCTGTCTTCCTCTTGCTTTTTCTCTGATGCTTGCGCAGCAGGGGCTTTTTCTGTTGCAGTTTCAGCAGGTTGCTCATTCTGGCTCAAGTGATAGGTGGGATGGGGCAACTCTTTCTCGAGAGCTTCTTCCCTGGATGGCCACCTCTGCTCAGGCCGTGCATCGTCCTTGGTTGCAGCAGTCTTGTCGCCAGAGGGTTCTTGTTCAGGATCTTGTCCACCAGCCGGGATGGATGCAGACGCATCCTCTTTTGGGCGCATGTGGTACGTAGGATGCAAAGAGAAGAGGCTATGTTCTTCTTTATCATCAGCTTTTTTCTCTTCAGCATTGTTGCCATGGCTTTCTGCAACCGTTTCAGGCTGGCCAGGCATCACAAGATGTTTGTCGTTCTGCATATTGTGCTCTTCTCTTTTTGAAGGAGCGGAAGGTGCCGGGGGCGGTGCTGGCGAAGGTGGCTGCTGTCCGTTCGCATGATGGGAGACAACGGGTGGGATTCCAAATCCTTTTTTTCTGACAGGTCCCTTATCCTTGCTTTCTATTTCCTTGCTTTCTTTTGGCGTCTTACCAGCAGTTTTCGTCAGCTCGTCTTTCTTCTCGTTTTTCTCCTTGCTTTCGCCAGGATGTTTCAGGAGGGAGAGGATGCCTGAGGACTCTTTTTCTGGATGGAACGGAAGCTTTCCAGGTTCAGCCGCGTTCTTGTCGTCTGCAGGCTTGCTGACATGCGGAGCATCCTTAAGAACGCTCTTTTTTGTTTGAGCATCCTCATCACCAACAGATGCTGATGCAGGGTTGTTTAGGGGATGCGGAGCTTCAGGAAGAGAAGTGCTGTGATGATCAGCAGTCATAGGATCGTCCTTATGACTTGAGGGAGGAAGAGTTGCATGCGGCTTCTCGACCGTAGGAAGCAGCGATGACATAGAAGGAAGCTCTATGGTGCTGCCGATCGATTTCAGATCTTCACGCAACTGGGCGAATTTAGAGGCGATCTTGATCTCCTGATAGATCTTGAGAATCTCATTATACACTTGTATCTTGTATGATACTAGATCGGAAGGCAGCGAGGCGTATATGCTGTTGAGCGGCTGCAGGTACTGCTGAGCCTCTTCTATCCTGTCCTGACGCAGATAGTCCGCGACCTGCTGCTTTATATCAGCGATCTTGCGCCGTGCATCATCGACAACACTCTCAGAAAGCTCATGCTCTTTGTCGATGATGATCTTATAGAAGGCGGAGATGCGGTCATAGATCCGTGTCTTTTCCTCCATGAGCATGGAGGGCGTATGGTCGTAATATGCCTTCATCTTCTGATAGATCCCTTTGGCCTGCTCGACCTGTCCCTGATCAAGGAGTGTCTTGCCTTGCTCTTCAAGGACAGAGAGTTCCTTGAGAATATCTGGAAACTGCTCTCTGTGTTTCTTGAGTATCTGCAGCAGGGCATCGTTGAGCTTGATGAGATTGCGGTTGAAGATGTCAGCCATCTCACTGTTGGATATCCGTGAGACAAGGACGCAGAGCTCTGAATAATCTTTGTAAGCTTCATCGACCCTGCCTTCTTTGAGCAGACTATGCATCTCCTTGAACATCTTGTTAAGACGTGCGACGAAATCATTGTATTCCATCGTCGTCGAGTCGATAGCGCTCTCTTCCTGCTGGATCTCCGACTCGAAATCCTCTTCGCTTATGGAAAGATCATCCTCTTTCTCTTCTTTTTTTTCCTTGTTCAAGAAGACGTAAGGCGTGGTGAACTTGTACTCTACCGAGAGTTTCTCCTCCTCGACGAGAAAATCGACCCAGGTCTCGACAGTCTTCTGCTCGACCTCAAGCTTCTTTGCTATCTCGGGTACAGAAACTTTTCCGGATGTCTCAACCAGACGTAGTAAATCATCTACGCCCGTCTCAATCATACCCTTCTCAGCCATACGCCTCATGGGTTTTTATAGTTTGGGAGTTTAAAAAACTTACTCATTTCAGTTCCTTATTATTCTTGAGCGTATTCCTGAGCGTCAGGAGAACATGCAGGATCACTCCTGCAGGCGGAGCTGAACTCGCAAAGACCTGTCGTGAGCTTGCCTGAGATGTTGTACTTCTCAAGGTAGAAAGTATGAAGGTTGAAATAGTTAGGATTGCCCGGCGGCGATTGGAAACTGCTGACATAATATAGCTGCTTCTCGTCCTGGTCCACGCTTTCATGACAGTTGAAAATAGTTGAGGGATCATCGCTCTCGTAGCGGAAGTAGAGGTAGTCGACATTGGACCTGTTGAACCAGTCATGTGAGAGATATCTCTGATCTATCGTCCGCCCGAGGATGGCGTTAAGGTTGACGAAGGATTCGATGCCGCAGCAGTCAGAAGGATTATCGCTATTGACAAGGCGCTGGAAGTAGGAAGGCCCAAGGCTTGGGGCTGCGACATAGCGCATATCAGTATAGAGATTGATAAGCCCATCTCTGTCCCGGTGCGCTTTCGAATCCTCATAGAGCGTATTGTTGTACTGGAAATCGTCGCCGAACTCGTCCATGGTGCCAAGCATATAGAGCGGATCGATGAGTCCTGCAAGCGGGACATCGACATCGATGACATAGTCCTCATAGTGCCATGATGCATCTCCTCCACGTATGGAGACATTGAAAGAGAGAGTATAATTGACACTGGCGCTGAATGCCCTGTCCTGCTCGATATGCAGCTTGGGAAGTATCTCTTTTTCGATGAAGTCCTGATCAGGGTTGATGAAACCATCCCAGCGTTCCGGCCAGGGAACGCCCTCGCTGTCAAGATAAGTTATCTCGATCTGGAACTGCTCCTCATAGAGCTCGCGGATGCTGCCCAGATGCTCGACAAGCGTCAGATCGCGATACCGGTCGGATGCAAAGATGCCTTCTTTGTCTTCGTCGATGAGTCCATCCTTGTTCCCTGCGACGATATAGTTTCTCAAGTACGTTTCGAGCTGCTCGATCTCATCACGGTCACTGCCACACCCTCCTCCATCAAAACAGTCTATGATGTAGTCTTCCTCTTCATGAAGGGCCTGTACATATGAGATGAGAGCAAGCCGCGTCGACAGCGTCAGTACGCTCTCGAGGTAGCTCTGCCTGAAGAACTCAAGATGAGAGTCGGCGAGGGATATCTGGTCGTGTGCCGCCTCCTGCACGATAGCATCAGCCTGGGGCTCAAAGACAAACGAGAACATAAGCATCAAAGCCATGAGTATGAAGATAGCGAGAAAAGAGAAGAAAACACCTTTCTTTCCGTGGAGCCTCTGTATCGCTACTGCCATATATGCACCTCAACGATATAAGGCCCCCATAGGATCGGGCTTCCCGTCTCGGTGTCCTGGAAATCACCCATGATGATCATCTTTGCGGGGACAAGAAGGGATGAGCTTTCTCGTGCGAAAAGCGGATTCTCGTTGCGGCGATAGATCGTCACGATCTCATCATTCTGCTGGTCGTAGAGCCTGAACTCCGCCTCATACTGGGGAGGGACAAGCGTGTCGATGACGTCTGCTGCAAGCCCCTCTGAGAATGAGACGCCGTAGGGGATCCCGTCACGGTCCCGCGGATAGCTGGACAGCTGCTCCCTGTAGTAGAACTCTCCTATCTGCTCAAGGATGGAAAGCTTATAGTTCTTGATGAAATTGACGTTCTCTTGCCCAAGCCCATAGTTCATGATGGTGTCAAACTTGTAGTCGCTGTTGAAGCGGCCGATGCTGAGGTTGGACATGAAGCCTACGACTGTCCTGCTCGTGAATGCAGGCTGGTCTTTTTCCAGCTGGTTCAGATAGGACGAGAGGATCATATAGACGCCCACGGTGAGGATCATGAGCGCGATGAACGCGTCGATGACAAAGAAATACCCCTTCTTGTTCATGCACCATCATGAGTGAAGTTGCTATTTAAGATTTGCCATGCACACGCAGAAAAAACGAGATGAACATAATCAGGTTGGACTGTTTGGATTATTGTGTGGAAGCCGTCGCGAGGGGTCGCTCCCTATCCCATAGAGATAACCCTTCAGGCATCGGGAACACAGGCTCTTGCAACAAGACATTGATACAAGTCCAAAGATGTTCATCAAAAAATGACAAGCACCAAAAACAGTTACAAGAGAAGATGCTCACGCAAAGAAGTATAAAAAAAGAGAAACAAGAGATAAAAAATAGACCGCTTCAGAACGCCTTATCGACGAACAGGTTGTGCTTCTGGTTGCCCTCGAGCTCCTGTACGATCCTTTTCGTGATGATCTTGACAGGATCAGGCATCAGCTTGACGCGCTTCTTGATGTCAGCAAAAGATGCGAACGGTTCAGCGCGTTTCTCATCGATGAGCTCCCACATATGCTTCTTGCCAAGGCCAGGCAAGAGTTCAAGCTCATGCATTCTGGTCGTCAGCGGGCGTGCATTGTTGAAGAACTTCACGAAGCGATCCTCAGTCTTTTTCACCAGATCGCTGATGACGAACTCAAGCTCAGAGCTAGCGGTGCCTGTCAGCTTTGAGAGCTGGAGCTTTCCGCGTATATGATGGATCTTCTCCCGCTTGCCTTCTCCGACATAGACCTCTTCATACGGCTGCAAGAAAACATCCTTCTTTGGCACCAGTTCAAGAAGGACAAAGTAGGTGGCGCCGATAGCCTGCGCGATGGGCGTCTTCCTGAAGTTGTCTTCCTTC
Organism: Nanobdellota archaeon; assembly: GCA_048624455.1. GTDB lineage: Archaea > Nanobdellota > Nanobdellia > Woesearchaeales > CAZJJJ01 > CAZJJJ01. The sequence continues at coordinate 8,307 of JBMCSP010000009.1, read as the reverse complement.
TCAAAAGGATAGCCGTGCTGCAGGAAATCTAAGACTATAGCTTTTTCTTCTCTTGGTCGTTGCACATATACCACCCATCACGATATTCGTATATATTGTATTGAGTTGTAAGTATAAAAAGGTTTCGCATGGTCGAAAAAAGACCAGAAATCACTTCTTGAACTCTTTGAGGGCTTCGATAATTTTCTTCATATTATCAGAATTGACCGTCAGCGTATAGCCAGAAAGAAGCATCTTCAGGTCATCAGCATTCACCGGCATGACGTCGATGATCTTCTTGATGTGGAAGTCTTTCAGCCGAGGGATCTCAAGTTCTTCAATCTTCTTATAGAGAGCTGTGTAATCCTTCTTGGTCAGAAGCGGCAAGCTCTTGACGAACTCATAGGTCTTGTTAGATCGGAAGTTGAGCTCCTCATCCCTTTTCTTGACCTTGTCCAGCGCATCCTTCACTTCAGTGAGCGAAAGCGGTTCTTTGTTTATCACATTGCTTGCCATAAGAAACACCATTACATCTTTTTGAGATGAACAGGATGAACGATCAGCGTTTTAGCCTTGCCAGCATCCTTGATTGCTACTCTGTAGCATTCTCCCTGCTTTCCAGCGACTATGCCGCTCTTTCCATGGAATCTTGGGAAATACATACCACCCTGGTGAGCAGGTTCTGCCTTAAGGACAACACGCTCGTTATCCTCAAATTCCTGAAAGTACTTCGTCAAGCTAATCTTTCCCTTGGAAGAGGAGGACTTACGGAGCTTGGAACGGGTCTTTCGTCTAAAACCACCGATTCGTTGTGCCATGAGCTCCAAAAATTGCACCTTATATAAAAAGGTTACGTTATTTCTCTTGCGCAGGAAGTTAAATCAAAACATTTAAATATGATACAAATCTCTCCTGCCACGTGGAAAATGTGTGTGAGAAACGCATTTTTTGGCCTATGAACGGCTGGATTTTTCCTACTATAATTGAAGCATTTCACGAGTAACGGAGGGGCAAACAATGCGAGATTTTTTTTCAAATGTCAAGAACAGATTAGGATTATCATCTGATGATTTCACAGAAGGGACTGATGAGGAATACGTCGAACTCGATACCGATGTCTCGACAGACCATCATCGCAAGACAAAGATAACCGTCAGGCCGTTCGTCCTTGAAGATTTCTCAGACGTCAAGCCGATCATCGATGCGCTCAGAGAAGGATATACTATCTGCCTCGTCAACATCAAGCCTTTGAAAGGCAAGGATATCGTCGAACTCAAGAGAGCGATCAACAAGCTCAAGAAGACCTGCGATGCCATCGCCGGAGACGTCGCTGGATTCGGCGAGGACTGGATCGTCGCTACGCCCGGCTTTGCAGAGATCTATCGTGCACAGCGCGGAGCTGCCGGCGCGTCACCTCAGAAGAGGACGACCGAACTTGTCGAGGAGAACGAGCAGCATAATGATCAAAAGACAGTTCTCGAGCAGTACGACACCGACGATGTCTTCTAAGAACTTCTTTTTTCTTTTGCTTCTTCTTGCGACCATGTTCAGCAAAAGAGTTTTAAATGAGTGACCTTTTAGTAACCTTGCACAATGGGGTTGACATATACTACAACAAAGGACATCGAAGTCCCTTCTAAGCTGGTCGAGCAGGTCATCGGACAGGACAATGCTGTCAATGTCATACGAAAGGCTGCGCTCCAGCGCCGCCACGTCCTCCTGATCGGCGAACCGGGAACAGGAAAGAGCATGCTAGGCGTCGCCCTGTCTGAGCTTCTCGGAAAAGAGGACCTCGTAGACATCGTCTCATTCCCAAACCCAAACGATGAGAATGTGCCGCTCATACGGACCATGAAATCAGATAAGGCGCGTGAGCTTGTCAACAGAGGACGTGTCGAGAACATGAACATGTTCAAGAACCAGAACATCCTCATGCTCATCATCGCGATAGTCGCCATGATCGCCCCCTGGTGGGTCCTCAATCATTATACGCAAGAGCTTGGTGCTGCAGCAGGTGCCATCATGTTCGCTGCATTCTTTCTCGGCGGAACACTCTTCCTTGTCTCGTTCATCATGTTCCTCAATCTCGGAAAGAGGATGCAGGGCAAGAACCAGGTGCCAAAGATTGTCGTGGATAATTACAACAAGAAAAAAGCCCCTTTTATGGATGCGACTGGCGCGCACGCAGGCGCATTGCTCGGCGACGTGCTTCACGACCCCTTCCAATCAGGGGGTCTTGGAACTCCCGCCCATGAGCGAGTTGTCGCAGGCATGATCCACAAGACGCACAAAGGAGTCTTGTTCATCGATGAGATTTCTACGCTCGCACTCAGCACCCAGCAGGAACTTCTCAGCGCGATCCAGGAGAAACAGTATTCCATCACTGGACAGTCAGAACGAAGTGCAGGCGCAATGGTGAGGACAGAACCCGTGCCATGCGATTTCATCCTTGTCGCTGCAGGAAACCTGGAGACGGTCAAGAATCTTCATCCAGCCCTCAGATCTCGTATCAGAGGATACGGCTACGAGGTATTCATGGATGAGACTTTCCCGGATACAGTAGATAACAGGGACAGGATCGCAATCTTCATAGCACAGGAAATCAAGAAAGATCATGGCATGCAGAAAGAGAAGAAGATTCCGCACTTCTCAAAGGATGCTGTCGAGTCCATCATCGAAGAAGCGCGAAGAAGGGCCAACCGGAAAGATCATCTCACACTTAGATTCAGAGAGCTCGGCGGACTGGTCAGGGCTGCCGGAGATATCGCTCTTGACCAGAAGGCGAAACTGGTAAAGCCAGAGCATGTCAAGGAGGCTGCAAAGACCATAGCACGAAGCCTTGAGAAGCAGATGGCTGATAAGTACATAGAGCACAAGAAGGAATACGAGGTCATCAAGACTTCAGGAAAGATCATAGGACGCGTCAACGGCCTCGCCGTCATAGGCAGCGGTTCAGGCACATCAGGCATCCTCCTCCCTATCGAAGCAGAAGTGACGCAGGGCAACCAGAAGACACAGATCAATGCAACAGGAAAACTCGGCGATATCGCAAAAGAGGCTGTCACAAATGTCTCTGCCATCGTCAAGAAACTCTTCGGCGAAGATCTCAAAGACGGCAAGGATATCTTTGTCCAGTTCCTGCAGACCTATGAAGGCGTAGAAGGAGACAGCGCAAGTATCGCTGTTGCGACATCCATCATCTCAGCGCTCAAGCAGGTTCCTATCAAGCAGGATTTTGCCATGACAGGAAGCCTCTCGGTCAGAGGAGATGTCCTTCCGATCGGCGGCGTCTCATCAAAGATCGAGGCTGCTATCGAGACTGGTGTCAAGAATATCATCGTTCCTGAGAGCAACATGAAGGATATCGTCATCGACCAGAAGCTTTTGAAGACGGTCAAGGTCATCCCTGTCAAGCATGTCAAAGAAGTTCTTGAGAACGCACTTGACTGGAAAGGAAAAACATCCATACTGAATGCGATCAAGAAAGTGAAATGATCTCTTTTCCTTTAATCTTTTTTCTTTACTCAGTCATCTCTCCAGACCACATCGATATCATCAGTCCTGAGGTAGGGTTGAATATGTGATTCTTCTACCTGCTGCCGCCGGCCTGCATCGTATTGCACAAGCCCGAGCCAGGCTATCATCGCGGCATTATCGACAAGATACTGATTCTCTGGCACAAACATTTTCGCACCACGTTCTTTGCACATGATAGTGCACATCTCCTGCAATCTTTTGTTGCAGGCAACGCCACCTCCGAGCAGCAGCTCTTTTTTCCCAGCGTGCGCCATCGCTCGTTCACTGACCTCAACCAGCATGGCAAAAGCAGTCTCTTGAAGCGAATAGCATAGATCTTCTTTGCTGTCGCCTTTCTTGAGCTTCTGCTTGAGATTTGTCAGCATGCCGCCAAAGGAGACATCCATGCCCTTGACGACATAAGGAAGCTTGACATAATGGGATGATCCTTTCGCAGCTTCATAGATCTTTGGGCCGCCGGGAAATCCGAATCCGATGTGGCGGGCAAACTGGTCAAGAAAATTGCCGATGCCCATATCAAGCGTCTCGCCAAAGACCCGATATTTGCCAGATTCGTAAGCGATGATCTGCGTATTCGCGCCAGATGCATAGAGGAATACCGGATCCTTCGCTTTTGTGAGCATCCGTCCGATCTCAAGATGCGCGATGCAATGATTGACGCCTATTACTGGGATATCATTGACAGCAGCAAGAGAACGTGCAGCCATCGCGCCTATGCGGAGCGTGTGTCCCATCCCCGGTGATGCGGAGTAGGAGATGAGCTGCATGTCATCGATAGTGACCCCTGCAGTCTGGAGAGCTTTCTGAATGACTGCGTCGCAGACCTTAACATGATGTTCTGACACCTGGACAGGAACCATGCCGCCGTTGCCGTCTTCTGTCGTGAACGCATCCTTTTCGTTGGAAAGGATATTCTTCCCCTTGAGGACTGCAGCACCGAATGTATGCGCGGTCGATTCGATCCCAAGAGTCAGAAGCTGTTTCATGCTATGGAAAAAGATGAGGATGTCTATATAAAGATTGCTGCATCTAAGAGATTGCTGAGAATGGCCCTGATTGAAAACTAAGAGATTCCAAGACTTTTTTTGACGACAGGAACAGCATTCCTTGCAATTTTTTCATGGCCTTTCGAAGTCATGTGTCCAAAAGTTGCATTACCACATAAGTAATCGTCTCCATCAGCAAATGTATCGATAAACAGGTCCCAATAATCCTCACCATCATCCAGGAAATCCAGATTAGAGACTACAGGCACCGAATGGTTAAAAAGTCGTTCAAAACAACTTGGATCCCTTCTAGGATACTGTACAATGATAAATTGAATGCCTCGGTCTTCTAGGAACGATTTCATGAGTTGAAAATGTCTTTTTGGCGTTGAATATAAACCCTCTTTTAGTACTGAAGTACCGACATGATCTGAATAAAGTTGCACCAAGGTTTCATTCGCAGACAGTTCAGTGACATACTCCTTAATCGTAGTATTGTCAGGAACAGAAAGATTAGCAAAATCGAGGAAATCATTATATTTTTCACTGATATTATCTTTAAATCCTCGTGAAGCAAGGTATTCATCATACAATTCAGAATCACCAGTTGATCTAAGACATTCGTCATAAGCTGTTTCAAGCACAGCTAGCTCTTGAGTACTCATCCTGCCAGAAAAGTCATCCATAAGTTCTTTTGCATATGAACAATTACCTATGTATGCTGCAAGGCGTATCAACAAAAAGCGAGCCTCTATGTTGTCAGAGTACAATTCAAGCGCCTTTTTTTGGTAGTCTATCAGTTGTTCTTTCAATTCCAGATCCAGTTTGACATTTGTGTAATCACTACCTGACACCATGAGAGATACACGAGGCATAAGTGAATATAGAAGACTTTTCTCATAATCGGATATATTTTCTGATTTCAACAAGTTCTGCAATGTTTTATTTGCTTTGACGTAACGCTCTTTGTATATATAGTAACGAATATCAGAAATATTTTCCATAACTGACAAATTGCCTATATGGTTTGCATTCTGAGAGGAACGACGATCACTCTCAACATCAGTTGTTGCAGCAGAAATAGTGTGAAAGCCTTCCTTTAGAAAATAGTACAAATTCACAATCTTTAGATTGAAGAATCTGGAAAATACAGAAGTTCTCCTTTCAGAATCATACGTTTTTTCAGGTAACTTTCTATCGAAATAAATATTAGAATAAGCATCATTTAATCCCATCATCACCATCACGATATCAGGTTCGTACATATCCAAATTTGATTCAAGGTTCTCAAGAATATATAATGTGGTCGTTCCACTTACTCCTTTATTGATTACAGAAAAATCATACTCAGTTTCTTGATTAAGAAATGTTTCAAGATAGCCCGGCCACTTTGGATTATCTAAACCTCCACCAGCAGTTGTCGATTCTCCCAATGCAAGGATGGTATAATCGCTGGAGCTTTTCGCTTCCAATGATTTTTTATTGGAGAATTCTTGGGGCAGTTCCCAGAAGAAACCGCCCACTTGTAAGGCAAGTTCGAGTACCGCTATCGATAGGATGACACTGAGAACTATGAGCAGAATGCGCTTTGGCCAGAGCAATCTTATGTTTTGTAGCCTGCTGGCCAGCACAACCATAGAGCAAAAGAAAAAGAAGCCCACCACAAAGAAGAACAAGAAAGATTCAAACATAAAAGAGACAACAACTGAAATAAGGAAAAGAGCAAAAAGCAATACAAAAAAACGTTTTGAGCGCAGCTTTCGCATAGAGTTGCTAAAACAGCCGCATATATATAACTTTCTTTGGAGGTATATATGAGATAGGTTGTATTATTACCGAAGATAGATTAATCATATTGAGAGCAATATTTTTATAGCGAGTTTCATTAGTAGCCATCATGCTCACAGGCCAGATGAAGAAGCTGGAGAAGAAAAGCTATCCCGACTTCAAGGATTTCAAGGAACTCATCAGCGGGGTCAAGGCATATAATCCGCATGCAGATGAGAGGCTTATCAGGAAAGCCTGCATTGCAGCGTATGAATCGCACAGGGATCAGAGACGTGCTTCAGGCCAGCCGTATTTCATGCATTGCTATGAAGTGGCGAAGATCCTTGCAGGCCTGCGCATGGATTCGCACACGATCATCGCCGGGCTCCTCCACGATACGCTTGAAGATACAGGACTTGGCGAAGCATTCCTGAAAAAAGAATTCGATGATGAGACGCTTGAACTGGTCAAGAGCGTCACGAAGCTCGACAACGCCAGCATAGAGAACCTCGAGTTTGAGACTGAAGAGGACCAGCGGGCGGAGAACATCAGGAAAGTCCTTCTCGCAACATCAAAGGATGTCCGCGTCATCATCATCAAGCTTGCAGACAGGCTGCATAATATGCGCACGCTCAAGCATCTGAAGACCGAGAAACAGAAAGTCATCGCTGCAGAGACGCTTGACATCTATGCGCCGATAGCACAAAAGCTGGGCATCAATTCCATCAAGTCAGAGCTCGAAGACCTGAGCTTTCGCTACCTGAACAAAAACGCCTATCTGGATTTCAAGAAACGCATCAACAAGACAAGAGAGACAAGAGAGAGGGAAGTCAGGGAGATCATGACAGAAGTGGAGAAAGCGCTGGACCAGAATGGGATCAAGGCGACGGTCACCGGACGTGCGAAGCATTTCTACAGCATCTACAAAAAGATCACTATCAGGAACAAGGAATTCAACGAGATCTATGACCTCCTGGCCATACGGATCATCACGAAGACGATACGGGACTGCTATGCTGCATTGGGGATCGTCCACGAGAAATGGAAGCCTATGCCCGGCAAATTCAAGGACTATATCGCAGTGCCTAAATCGAACGGTTACCAAAGCCTGCATACGACGGTCATGGGAAGCCATGGCCGGATCCTTGAGGTCCAGATACGCACAGAAGAGATGCATCTTGCTGCTGAGCAGGGAGTCGCTGCGCACTGGCGATACAAAGGTACCGATGCCGATAAGAAGTTCGATCGCCAGATCGGATGGTTGAAGCAGATCCTTGATTGGAGGATGCATTCTGCCGATGCTAAAGAGTTCCTTGAGAACATGAAAGTCGACCTTTTCGAGAAAGAGATCTTTGTTTTCACGCCGAAGGGAGATCCGCTCTGCCTTCCGGAAAATGCGACGCCGGTCGATTTCGCGTATGCAGTCCATACAGATATCGGAAACCACTGCGCGAAAGCGAAGGTCAACGGCCAGATGGCAACACTGGATACGATCCTGACCCCGGGAGACATCGTCGAGATCATCACGCAGAAGAATGCCCGGCCGAGCAGGGCGTGGCTCAGTTTTGTCAAGTCAGCGAGCGCACGGGCAAAGATAAAATCAGCGCTACACATCAAATCACATCTTGATCCGAAACGCCAGCGCATAGAAGAAGATGAGAGGAAGCATGCAGAATCAGACCTCAAGAACATGAACATCATGGTAGAGGGAAAGCACTACCCGCTGAAGATATCAAAATGCTGCAACCCAAAAAAGGGTGACGATATTGTAGGATTTCGGACAAAAGATGGAAAGATTGCCATCCATACGCGGACGTGCGACAACGTCCATCTCTATGAACCATCAAAAAAGGTCGATATCAGCGTCCAGAACATCAAGCCTGAGACTATCCATCTGATGGTCAATGTCAAGGACCAGATCGGAGCTCTTGCAAAGATCCTCTCGCTCATCTCCGAAGAGGAGCGTAATGTCGTAGAGGTCAACACGAAGCCGGGAAAGAACAACCAGGTCATCATGCGTCTTGAAGTCACGAAAAAT
>JBMCSP010000008.1:0-14108 GCA_048624455.1 Nanobdellota archaeon | reverse complement strand
GGCCTTTTGGCTGAGACAATGTGCGTCGGCAAGAATATGTTGATGGGATGCCTGCTGCTGCAGGTCATACTCTATTTCATCCTTTGATCTCTGCTTTTGTGTCGCCTGCGAATGTGATGGTTCCATCTTCAGAAATGTCTGCATCGGTGAGAAAGATGCTCTTTTTGTATTCTCTTGCAAGGATCGAAAGGTGCGAAAGAGGGGAGCCTTTTTTTGTGATGATGAGATCGATCCGCTTCATGACCATCGCAAAATCAGGGTCGAGAAAATCGACAAGGATTGCAGATTCTCCGTCATAGTCCATGACAGTATTGAGTTTCCTGTACGGATATGCTGCATCCTTTTTTGTCCTGTTGTCGACAAGAAACTTCCCTTCAATCTTCATGACTGATCACATCCTCGTAGGTCATGGAATATATGTTCTTCTTTGTCTTTTTCTGCATCGCCTCAAGCTGTTCTCTCAATGCTGCTACGATACGAAGGGCATGATAGCGAAGCTCTTCCCGCAAGGCAGTATAGAGAGCATATTTTCTCTCACTGTCAGGATCGCATGTTTTGAGCGTCTTTGTCTTTTCTGTGCTGAATTCCGTAAGAGAAGCAAGCTTTTTGATCTCTTTATCTGTGTATTCGTTGAATCTTTTGGCGGAAAGCTCGAAAGGGTTAAGGGCATAATGGCCAAACTCGTCTCTTAGCGCATCCGGGTCCTGTTCTTCTTGCCTGATAGCGTCGAGCAGCAGAAGCCTTTCCTCTTCTTTGGTGAGGATATCTGACGTTTTTGTCTTCTCGACAAGGTATGCATAGCTCAGGATGACATTGTTGAGCGCGATATAGTCGGCGATCTCTTCAAACCTGCTGAAGAGACCTTCTACCGACGTCTCGGAGATGGAGAATCCTTCAAGATAGTCCATGATGTCATGGTATTTTTGCAGATACCACATCCTGACTTTGATGCCTCTTCTGATTCCTGCTATGAATCCCTTTTTCTCGCCAAGGATATCGTTGTACTTCTTTGCCTTTTTTTTGGCTATCGAAACAAGATGCTTCGAAATCTCGCTTGGATCCCTGATGAACTCCTCTTCTGCGATCGTCTCCTGCATGTCATAGTGATGATATCTGTTCTTTAAATGGTTTTGCTCTGTGTTGCAGAAAGCTTAAGAACCTGTGCATCACCAAAAATCCATGTGTCTCTTTTGCGAATTCATCTCAGGGAAGCGAAGACGTCATACGAACGGCCTCCCGTTTCGCATCCTCAATGAGACAGACCATACACTTTCTTTCCTTTCGATCGATTTTCCTGATCATGAGGATGGGCACATCCTTGTCGTGCCGAAGAAGCACTACATGACTGTCGAGGAGATCCCAAAGTATATCCTCCATGATCTCATCGAGCATGTGGCATTGGCATCAAAGGTCGTCAAGGAGAACCATGCGGCCTGCAATGTCCTTCTCAACAACGGTAAGGCGGCAGGGCAGTGCATCTTCCACTTGCATTTTCACATCGTCCCTCGTGATGACGGCGACAGGATAAGGATAGAGGTCTGGAATCGCAAGGATATGCAGGAAAAAGAGTTCAGAAAACTGATCGTGAATTTGCGTTCACGCTTCAGGAAGAAACGGTGATTTCTCAATTATTCTCTACACCGCAGCGTTCAAGAGAAGAGATCTTTCTTGTCGTTCTTGTGCAGACGAGGCTTTTGTTCATCTCTTCATTGAACACGACTGGCGTGACGTTGAAATAATCGAACAGTTGTCCGATCCTCAGGTCGAGATCGACCTTTATGACTTCCTGGGCGAGCACTGGGACAAACAAGGTTTTGTTGATGCTCATATCCTTATAGTCAATGATGAACCCTTCTATCGGGAGCGTTCCTGTGTTCAGGACTGAGAAGACGGCGTTTCCTTCCTCATCGAAGCATGGTTTTTGTTCGCCGAGGACAGGGTTGATCTCTACCTCGGCATCCCCGCAGAACCTGTAGATTTCTCCATATTCGTATTCGCTACATGAGTCGAAGGTTATCATGATGACGATGAGGACGATTATGGTTACCAATACGAGAGCTATAATCCCTCCGACCGGCGTGTCTTCTTCATCAAGTCCCATGGTCCATCATCTGCAGTCTATGGTGTCGTTACCATTATCTTCTTTTTCTTCTCGGTGGCGATAGCATCTTTCCAGGTGAGTAGGATGTTTTTTGCACCGTAATACTGGATGACCGACTGTGCATTTGTTGTCGCAAGCTTAAGCGACAACCTGATGTCTTCAGTTTTCATGTAGGCTCCAAGGAACGAGGAGGCAAAAGCATCTCCTGCTCCCGTCGTCTCTTTCATCCGTACGTTTCTTGGGATCGCCTTGAGTATCGTATCACCTGTGCTGCAGTAGGCACCTGTCTGCCCGTCAGTGATGATGACAAGCCCGGGACCTTCCTCATGCAGACGCTGCATCATCGTCTCGATTTCGGTATGTCCGACGAGGTATCCTGCCTCTTCCTTATTGACGACGAGGAGATCGGAGTTCTTGAGGATGGGGCGAAGCGCTTTTGTTCCCAGTTTTGCCTGGTAGCTGCTCGGGTTGAACGCCAGCTTGATCTTGTTCTTTCCTGCGTAGCGCGCGAGCTGCTTCTGCGTCGTGAATGACGTCCCGACCATGGAGCAGAAATAGAACCACTTTGTCTTCAGTCTGGTCTTTGGGATGTCTGAGAATTTCAGGTTGTTGTTCTCTCCCTTGAAGGTAAGGATGGTCCTGTCATGCCCGACACTGTCAAGGATGACAGAATAACCAGCAAAACCGTTCCCGAGCCGTCCGAGAAAATCTATCTTCTCTTTGTTCAGGAGATCGATGATGTTCTTTGAATTCTCGCATTTTCCGACACTGCCTATCCAACCTGTCTTGAGGCCGAAACGTGCAAAAGCGACAGCAGTATTCGTCCCGCCGCCCCCGATCTCGAAGCGGAGGTTGTCGATGAGCAATTTTGATCCGACCGGATACGCCATAAGTTCCTGGGCGTGCAGCGGATTGCCTTTCTTGATGAATTCTGCATCGGTGTTGACGAAGACATCGACGGTGCCTGATCCGACGGTGATGACATCGTACGAAGAATTGTTTCGTTTAGGGAGTTTGATCTTTGGAAGCTTTCGAAGCGACATACACATATTCTATCTGATTGTGGTATATATATTTTACCTCGGCGATCGCCGAAGATAGTTACCAAAGATTTAAATAGCCTCATGCCACACCGCAACCATGCCGGAAACGGCCAGAAATACCCTTAGAAGACAGTTAGGAGGTCAAAATGAAAGGAACAGTCAAGTGGTATAACGTGAAGAAAGGTTATGGTTTCATAGCCGGCGAAGACAACAATGAGTACTTTGTTCATTTTACTGGTCTGAAGCAGGGGACGAAGCTCTACAGCGAAGATGCGGTCGAGTTCGAGCCTGTGCAGACATCAAAAGGCCTGCAGGCACAGCAGGTCGGAAAACCTCAAGACGATAATGCAGCACCTACCGCAGAACCTAATCCTGCAACAGATTCCGGAAGCGGGCCCTCTGAAGCTAAAGAAGAAATTCCTGCAGAAGAGACAGGTGCTGTACTTGAAGAGCCAAAGCAGTCTGCTGATGAAGCGGCTGATGAGGCTGGAGCTGATCTTCCGGAGTTCAAGGATGTCAAGGAAGAGGCAATCGAAGAAGGCACTCCTGAAGAGGTCGCTGAAGAAAAAGCTCCTGAACCTGCAACTCAGGCTCCTGTAGAGGAACCTTCTGCTCCTGCTGAAGAGGTTGTCGAGGAGACGCCTGCTGAAGAAGCGAAGGAAGAGCCTGCTGCTGAAGAAAAGCCTGCAAAGGAGAAACCTGCCCAGCCTGAAGCTTCTGCAGAAGAAGAACCGAAAGAAGAGCCAAAGGAAGATGAAGAGAAAGACGATGCAGGAAAGGAACAGGAAGCTCCTGCTGAAGAATCATCTTCTGAAGAAACCGAAGAGAAGCAGTAGAATTGCTCTCATTTCTTTTTTATTTTCTTTTTCTCATCACATCAAGCCCTTCCTCTAGGATCGCTGATGCAGTCTTATCGTTATCCCAGGGAGGAAGGATGAGCTGTTTCCACTTCTTGCTCCCGGGCTGTCCGTGGTAGAGCCCTGCAAGATGCATCAGGATGCTTGTCACTTTTTCTCCTTTGCGCTCTTGCACTTTGATGTAGTCGATCATCTGTTCGATGATCTCTTCTCTTGTGATATCTGTTCCCGCAAGCTCAGCAAGGACCATCGGATCCTCGTAGGCGATACGGCCGAGCATGACGCGATCGACTTTTTGCAGCTGTTTGATGATCGCTTCCTTTGTCTTGATGCCGCCGTTGATCTCGATGTCAAGGTGAGGGAAGTCCTTTTTGATCTGATAGACCTGATCGTACTTGAGTTCAGGGATTGATCTGTTCTTCTTCGGGTCAAGCCCCGCAAGGATCGCGATGCGTGCATGGATCGTGAACCGTGCGACGCCCGCCTTTTCAACAGTCGAGATGAAATGTCTAAGGTCATCATAGGTGTCAAAGACCTGCTTCTCTCCTTCGATGACTTTGCGTCCGTCGATCCCGAGCCTGCATTTGACCGACACCGGTTTTTTGGTCCTGCTCTTCATCGCTTTCACCAGGTCTGCGACGAGTTCTGCATCAGCCATGAGCGATGCTCCCATCTTATATTCAGAGACCTTGTCGGATGGGCACCCTGCGTTCAGGTTGATCTCATCATAATCGTATTGCTCTGCGATCTCAACCGCCTGTGCCATCTCTTCAGGATCTGATCCTGCGATCTGGAGCACGAGCGGTTTTTCGCACGGACCAAACGAAAGAAGCTTCTTGTAATCTCCGTGGATGATGGCGGGGGCCGTTATCATCTCAGTATAGAGCAGGATATCTTTTGAGAACAGGCGCATCATGTGGCGAAAATGCCTGTCGGTACGGTCCACCATCGGCGCGATGCTGAGTTTTGCCATATCTATGGATCGCTTTGTCTCCAGCATGGTTTTTGGATATGGATCTTTATTCATGCGGTTGAGTGTTGAGATGTCAGTTAAAAATGTTATTGTGCAAGGCAGATATGGTGGATATGCTCTCTGTTGGATAAAATGATTTTTAGTGGCTAAATGTAGAAGGGGCTATCGAATAGGTTATATGAGAATGCAGTCTCAGTAGATGATGCAAAAGCATTCTTTTCCAAAGACGCAATCTCTGGTGAAGAGCTTCTTTGAAGAATAAAAAAATAAAAAACGTTTACGCCTCGCATGACTCGCATGCTTTCTTCTGGTTGAACTTCTGTGCAGCATTCGTGCTGTGCTGATAATACAACGACTTGACGCCAAGTCTCCATGCCTGTATATAGACCTTGTTCATCTCCTTGACGGGAGTCTCGGGGTGGAACATGAGGTTGATCGACTGGCCCTGGTCGATGAACTGCTGGCGAGCTGCAGCCTGTCCGATAATCTTGGACTGGTCGATCTCCGGATATGTCTTGAATACTTCCTTCTCATGGTCTGTCAAAAACGCAAGATGCTGCACAGAACCGTCGTGCTCCTTTATCGTCTTCCAGACGTCAGGCGTATTCTTTCCCTTCTTCTCAAGAAGCTCCACAAGGAACGGATTCTTGATCGTCGTCTTGATCTTTTGGATGTCCTTGACGTAGCAGTTCGACCAGACCGGCTCGATGCCTTGAGAAACTTGTCCTAAGATAAACGCCGAAGACGTCGTCGGAGCGATGGAATTCAAAGTCGTATTCCGTCGGCCATAGCCTTTGAGCAATTCCGGTTCGCCGTACTTCTTCGCGAGTTCCTTTGATGCCTTATATGATTTCTCCTGGACGAACCTGAATATCTCAAGATTCAGGTCTGCAGCTTCCTGCGACTCGAAGCTGATCATTTTGGACTGCAATAATGAATGCCACCCGAGCACGCCAAGACCGAGAGCACGGTGCCGCTTCGCAAAATTGTATGCCCGTTCCATGAACTCAAACGTCCGATGATCCTCTTTTGTGTCCGAATCACGGTAGACTTCAAGCTTCTGCAAAAACTCAGTGACGACGGCATCAAGGAAATATGTCAGCGTCTCGACCGCATCCGTCTCTTTGATCTCATCGTAATGTAGCATGTTGACCGATGACAGCACGCACGTGAATGAATGGTCCTTGTCGCTAGGCAGCATGATCTCGGTGCACATGTTGCTTGCATGGATCTTTATCTCCTTGTCCTTGTAGACATCGACGGTATGGTTGTTTGCGTTGTCGGTGAAGAAGATGTAGGGGTATCCCTTCTCCAGGCGCATCTGGATGACCTTTGCCCACAGTGTCCGTTTCTTTTCATCGCCGTCGATCATCGCTTGCATCCAGTCATCGGTGACGCAGACACCATGGGTAAGCTTCTGGATGGGATTGCCTTCTGAACCGATCCCTAAGAATTCCAGTGCATCTGCATGCTCTATCGGAAGGTAGGGTGAGAAGTGCCCACGCCTCGTCGATCCCTGGCTGACCACATCGACCAATGTCTCAAAGAGCTTCATGAAATTGACAGAACCATAAGATGGCCCGTTATCAGTGATAGCAGCGCCTCTCGGGCGCACTTTTCCGAAGTATCCTGATGTCCCGCCGCCGAGCTTTGACATCATGCCGGCTTCCGCCTGGCTGAAAAGGATCCCTCCCATGTTGTCTTCGACGCAAGAGCCGAAACAGCTGACCGGCAGCCCTCTCTTCTTTCCGAAATTTGCCCAGACAGGTGATGCCAATGAGAAATATCCCTTTGACATATATGTATAGAACTTGTCTGCGTAGCCATCTATCTTGAGGATCCTCTCGGCAGTCTCTGCTATCTCTCTGATGCGTCCTTCGGGCGTCTCGCCCTCGAGCAAGTATCCTCGTCCAAGAAATTTTCTACTGTTTTCTGTCAGCCATTTCATATGCTCACCCTCTTTTTTAAAATAGATCGTCGCTTGTGACGCTCTGGCTCTTCTTGGTGTAGTTGATCGATCGTTTTGCGAAGAAATCGACGTGCTTTGTCGCGATGACCTCGTCATCGAACCATTCGGTCTCCTGCAGAAGTTCATTGTCGACATCAAAGATCTTTGGGATCCCTATGCTTTTCAGAGAGTTGTTGAACCTGTTCTTGATGAATTCCCTGATGACTTTCTTCGGCAAAAAATCAAATTCCCCTTGCTCAAAGATCCAATCGATGATTCCGCTCTCAGATTCAAATGCCTGGCGGCACATGTCCTGGACCATCCTGTTGTGGGACTCATCGAACCACTCGGGATTTTCATCCTTGATGATGTTGATGACATCGATGCCGAAATCTCCGTGGATCTGCTCCTCTTTTGATGTCGCCTCGACAACGTTTGAGATGCCCTTGAACTGGTCCTTGTACTTGTTGAACGACATGATGATCAGGAACTGGGAGAACAGCGATACATGCTCGATGAAGAGCGAGAAGAGGAGTATCGACTGTGCGTAATCCTTGTTGTCCTCTGCCTTTGCGTTCTTGACGGCGGACTCCAGGTAATCGATGCGCTGCATGATGACCGGCTCGTTGCGCAGGTTCTTGAATTCCTCATTGAGCCCAAGGATCTCAAGCAGATGCGAGTAGGCGTCATGATGCCTGACCTCGCTCTCAGCGAATGTCGCGCCGACAGAGCCGATCTCAGGCTTTGGCAGCCTGCTGTAAAGGTTCCCCCAAAATGTCTTGACTGCAACTTCGATCTGGGAAATGGCAAGCATCGTCTTCCTGATCGCGTCGCGTTCTGAGTCGGACAGTCTGACCTTGAAGTCCTGGATATCGCCATCGAACTTGAATTCTGTGTGGATCCAGTAGGAGTGCCTGATGGCATCGACGTATTCCAGAAGCTGGGGATATTCATAAGGCTTGAGGTTCAGCCGATGCTCAAAGATGTCAAGCCGCCGCTCTTTCGCTCTTTGCTCCCTGTACAGGATGTAGGCTTTCGCAGTCTTGTGGAAATCACTCTTCATGAGCTCATCTTCGACGATGTTCTGGATGCCTTCGATGGAAGGGATATAACGGATATCTTTCGTCTTGACCTGCTCAAGAGCAGCGACAACCTGTTCCATGATGGCTTCAGCGTCCCTTTCGCTTCCCTCTCCGCTTGCGTCCATCGCCTTCTTTACGGCAGCGCTGATCTTTCCTTTGTCAAACGCCCTTATCGTATCATCCCGTTTCTTGACTTCTGTGATTTGCATATATCCTGTCTGCATTCGCTCGTTTATATATTTTTTGTACAAGAAACACAACATATGAGTGCTTCACCATTCTTGAGACACAACATATTGTGGTAGATGGCTGTTTATAGATTTCATATTTACAATATGGAAAATAAGTGTTCCCTTCATCTACTTTCCACGAATGTGCTCTTTGATCGTGTCAGCAAGAAGTGGAGACAGCAGCAGTTCATTGTGTCCCTTCCCTTCGATCAGCGCATACTCTTTGTCATCGCTGGGGATGGAAGCGTAGAGCTTCTGTGAGAGGGCAGGTGATATGACCTGGTCCTCCTCTCCATGGATTATCAGGATCCTTCCCTGATAGTCTCCAAGCCATCCTATGTTATCGTAGCGCTCATGCACGAGCACTGATGCCGGATAGAGCGGATAGAGTTCCTGTGCAGCATCGGTCAGGCTGGTGAATGGGGTGACGAGGATAAGATCATCGATGCCGCCTAATGAGGCATGGAAACTGGCAGGTCCTGATCCAAGGCTTTCGCCGTAGACAGTGATGTCCTTGTAGCCGCTCTCTTGGACAAATCTGTGGATGTGTCTTGCATCATCAAGGATGAGCTCTTCTGATGGCTTCTGATCATCACCGGCGTAGCCAGAGTATTCGACAAAAAGAAGTGAAGCATCAGAGACATCGAGGATAGGTATCATATAGCTCCTGTCGCAGGCCGATCCTGCGTTCCCATGGTAGTGGATGATGATGTGTTCGCTCTCTCCCTGTCGGTAGTAGGCGCGGGTGTCTTCGGGATTGATCTTCTCAAATCCCTCGAATGCGTTGCACTCGTAGAAACTTCTCTCGTCAGGGTGGTAGAGCATCTCTTGCTGGTTGATGAAAAGGAGGAGGCCGAACGCAAGATAGATGGCTCCTGCAATAGCGCTGAGAGTGATTATGCTCTTCTGGAGGCCCATGTGGCCCATGAAGGCCAAGAAACTTAAAAATGTTGGTTTGCATGTGAAGGATAAGGGGTCTGATAGTGGAGCCAGTTGTATCGTGTTGGTTGCGTATCCCTGTGCGATGATGCTGCAAGCCGATTGGATTGGATGGTCTTTTTCTGGTCTATCTCCTGATGTTAGTGATTTTTTCAACCAGAAGCCAATCATCCATATTTCCATAGTCTTTTTTATCTATGGCAAATGGTGCTGTCTCTTCTACATCCTTGACACCGATGAGTACGATATATCTCTTCCCTGCCCATCTCTTGAGTTGTGCATTGTCCAGCATGAGTTTCTTTTGATGGCTATCGACTAGGGCGACCGATTCTTCTTTAGTCATCTTCTCTGAATTGAAGACGGTGTCAACGATCGCTTTTGCTCGGACAACTCCTTCTGCGTTGTTATTGATGAAATAGAGAACATCTCCTTTGCTGACCCTTCCATACGGCAACTTCCTTCCTGTCGCTCCGCGGATGATCATCGTCTTTTTTCCATCCAACAGGTTTTCCAATTCTTTTGCTTTTGTATCAAGATAGACTACATGGTCCATGCGTATCATCATCAAATGAGAACAAGGAAGTTAAAAAAGTTTTCTTACAGAAAGTAGATGAAAAACAAAAAAGTAGATGAAAAACAAAAAAGAAAGTAAGGAAAATATCCTTACATCATGCCGGGCATTCCCATTCCGCCCATGCCTCCCATTCCTCCGGGTGGCATGCCGCCTGGTCCGTCGTCATCCTTCTTCTCAGGGAGATCAGTGACGAGCGCTTCTGTCGTCAGGACCATGCCTGCGATGGATGCTGCGTTCTGGACAGCGGATCGGGTGACCTTTGCAGGATCGATGATCCCTGCCTCGAACATGTCCTCGAAGCGTTCGGTCTTGGCGTTGTAGCCATGGTTGCCTCTCTCGCGCATGACCTTGTCGACGATGATGGATGCCTCTTGGCCCGCGTTCTGGGCGATCTGGCGAAGCGGTTCTTCAAGAGCTTTGCGCAGGATCGCTGCACCGACGTACTCGTCTCCTTCGAACTTGCTCTCGTCGAGCTTTGCCATCGCTCGCAGCAGCGTGACCCCGCCGCCTGCAACGACGCCTTCCTCGACGGCTGCACGGGTAGCGTGGAGCGCATCATCGACGCGCATCTTCTTTTCCTTCATCTCTGTCTCTGTCGGAGCTCCGACGTTGATGACAGCGACACCGCCTGCGAGTTTTGCAAGCCTTTTCTGGAGATCCTCTACCTCGAACTCAGAGTCAGTCATCTTGATCTGGGACTTGATGAGCGCGACGCGTTTATCGATATCTTCCTTGACGCCCTGGCCTTCGATGACGACAGTCTTGTCCTTGTCGACCTTGACGCGTTTGGCGCGTCCGAGATCGCTGATCGATGCCTGGTCAAGCTTCATTCCCTTCTCTTCAGAGATGACTTTTCCTCCAGTGAGGACAGCCATGTCTTCAAGCATCGCTTTCTGGTCATCGCCAAAGCCTGGCGCCTTGACAGCGACAACCTTCAATGCTCCTCTGAGAACATTGATGACGAGCGTCGCAAGCGCTTCTCCTTCGACATCCTCTGCGACGATGAGCAGCGGCTTGTTGTCCTGGGCGATCTGCTCAAGGACAGGGACAAGCTCCTTCATAGAGCTGATCTTCTTGTCAAGCATCAGGATGTAGGGATTCTCAAGGACAGCTTCCATGCGCTCGTTGTCGGTCGCCATGTAAGCTGAGAGGTATCCTCGGTCAAACTGCAACCCCTCGACAACATCAAGCGTCGTCTCAAGAGACTTTGCTTCTTCTACCGTGATGACGCCGTCGGTTCCTACCTTGTCCATCGCGTCAGCGATGAGCTTTCCGACTTCCTCGTCGTTGTTGGCTGAGATGGTCGCGACCTGAGCGATCTTCTCCCGTGTCCTGACATCTTCTGCCATTGACTTGATCGACTTGACGACATCCTGCGCTGCCTTGTCGATACCTCGCTTGATGCCGATAGGATTCGCTCCCGCGGTAACATTCTTGATGCCTTCGCGGATGATCGCTTGGGCAAGGACGGTAGCTGTCGTCGTACCGTCGCCTGAGATGTCCTGGGTCTTGGATGCGACCTCTCTGATGAGCATAGCTCCCATGTTCTCGAACTTGTCTTCAAGCTCTATCTCTTTTGCTATCGTGACGCCATCGTTTGTGATGGTCGGGCTTCCGTAGCCCTTGTCGAGTACGACATTACGTCCCCGTGGTCCCAGCGTGATACGTACCGTATCTGCGACCTGGTTGATGCCGTTGAGAACTTTCTGTCGTGCATTGTTGCTGAATACGATCTGTTTTGCCATCTCTATCCCTCCTTATGACAATCGTGCAATGATGTCCTTGACATCAATGATGATATACTTCTTCTCATTGTCAGAGATCTCCTTTCCGCCGTATTTCTCGAACATGACGGTGTCTCCTTGCGAGACAGGACTCTCCTTGATCCCTTTCGAGACAGCGACGACTGTCCCTATGTTCTCTTTCTCCTGAGCTGTGTCAGGCAGGTAAATACCTCCTTTTGTCTTCTTTTCTTTCTCTTTGGGTTCAACAATGACCCGTGTTCCTAATGGTTCTATGTTCATTGATATCTACCTCCATGAGTTGAACATGTTCTCCTGTTGCTTTTCTCACCGGTTACCCAAAATAGCTGGCTTTCGGCTGCGTCGCGTGGAGCTTCTCCTTGACCTTATGGATGGCCTTGTCAAAGTCATCCTGCGTCACGGCGATCTCATCCTTGCCATCTGCAAGCGCTTTACGGATCGCACTAAGGCCTGCATCTTTGCAGATGTTGGCGATCTCTGCACCGGTGAGGTTCTCTGTCTCAGCGACCAGAGCGCCGAAATCGATGCTTTCGGTTATCGGCATGCTCTTGGTATGGACCGAAAATATTTCTCTGCGCGTCTCTGCGTCAGGATTCTCCAGTTCCATGACCTCATCGAAACGTCCTGGCCTGAGCAATGCAGGATCGATCAGGTCTACCCTGTTCGTCGCCGCTATGACGGTGACGCCTGAAAGCTCTTCAATGCCGTCAAGCTCGGTAAGCAGCTGGTTGACGACGCGTTCCTCGCCGCTTGTCCCTTTGCCGTCCTGGCTTCTCCGGGACGCGATGCTGTCGAACTCATCGAAAAAGATGATGGATGGTGCGACCTGGCGTGCCTTCTTGAATATCTCCCTAACCCGTTTCTCGGATTCTCCTACCCACTTGCTGATGAGTTCAGGGCCTTTCACCGAAATGAAGTTAGCCTGGGACTCATTGGCGACGGCTTTTGCAAGAAGCGTCTTACCGGTACCTGGAGGGCCGGAGAGAATCACTCCTTTTGGCGGGGTAATACCTGCTTTCTTAAACATTTCCCCATTCTTCATCGGCCATTCGATCGTTTCCTTGAGCTTCGTCTTGACCGTCTCAAGGCCACCGATATCATCGTATGTCGTAGTAGGCCTCCTGATGAGAACTTCGCGCATCGCTGATGGTTCGATCTTGCGGAACGCTTCGATGAAATGGTCCATCTTGACCTTGATCTTCTCAAGGACGTTTTCAGGGACCCTTTCCTCAAAATGCTTGAGGTCGGGTATATAGTTTTTCAGCGATTTCAGTGCTGCTTCCTTTGCGAGCGCTTCGATGTCTGCACCGGTATAGCCGACAGTGATCTCTGCGAGCTTGTCGAAATCGACATTGTCGCTGAGCGGCATACCTCTCGTGTGGATTTGGATGACCTCTTTCCTGCCGTCCTGATCGGGCGGATTGATGGTGATCTCCCTGTCGAATCGTCCCGGTCTCCTGAGTGCAGGATCAAGCGCATCGTCCCTGTTCGTCGCAGCGATGACGACGACCTGGCCCCGTGTCTTGAGACCATCCATGAGAGTGAGCATCTGCGCGACGACACGTCGTTCAACCTCTCCTGTCGTCTCTGACCTGTTCGCTGCGATGCTATCGATCTCATCGATGAAGATGATCGACGGTGCATTCTTCTCAGCCTTCTCAAAGACCTCTCGAAGCTGCTTCTCTGATTCGCCGTAGAACTTGCTCATGATCTCGGGTCCGTTGATGGAGTAGAAATTTGACTCAGTCTCACCTGCTACTGCTTTTGCAAGCAATGTCTTTCCTGTTCCTGGCGGGCCTGTCAGGAGAACTCCTTTCGGCGCTCCGACGCCGAGGCGCTCAAACACTTCAGGATGCTTCATCGGCAGCTCGACCATCTCCCTGATCTGGTCGACTTCCTCGTCGAGCCCTCCGATATCCTCATATGTGACTTCCGGCATCGCCTTGATATCTTCAGGAGAGACCTTCTCTGAAGCGATGTTCAGCTCTGTCTCTTTGGTGAACCTGATGAATCCCTTCGGCGCCGTCTGGCTGACGACGAAATTGATCTGGGGTATTCGGTATGGACGCTGGATCTGGCCCTGGGTCACTCGAAAGATAAGGTTGTGGATCGCGAAGAAATCTCCTTTCGTGAACGGCTTGTCAAGGATCCTGCTCTTGATGAGCTCCTTGACGCTCTCGTCCTGGCTGATGACCTGGACGAACTCATCAGGCAGATCATCGCTTGCGAGGATGCTGATCGCCATATTCTTCGCATCTTTGCATTCTGCCTTGCTGATCGTTATCTTCTCGCCCAGCGACACGCCTGCGTTATGGCGTATGTTGCCGTCTACCCTGATGGTGTTCTCTGTGCTGATATCATCTTCAGGACGTGCTCTCCAGACTGTCGCTATCGTCTTCTTCTTTCCTTCAAGGACGACAGCATCGCCGGCATCGAGCTCAAGCGCGTCGATCATGTGAGAACTCATACGAGCGATCTTCTTGCCCACATCACTCTGCAGACCTTCCTGCACTTTTGCATGCAGCTCTTTCCTGTCTGCATCATCATCGTTCTTTCCATCATGAGGATCAATGTTTGTCATGTGTACCACCCTTGGTC